>JAYUSX010000253.1:0-27696 GCA_043755475.1 Actinomycetota bacterium | reverse complement strand
GAACCCGAGCGCAGCACCCACCTCGCGCCCGGGTGCCAGGCCCAGCACAGCCATCACCGACACTCCGTCGAGTTCGGGCTGCAGATCACCGAGATCCTCGGTCGCCGCGAGCACCCCGATGCGGTCCTCGAATGCGTCGAGCCCCACCGTGAGTCGAACCGACGTTTCGGTTCGCAGGAGCGTCGCCGTGGCGCGCGCCATCACCAGCGCCTCGCCCAGCAGCGATCCCGCATCACGAACCATGCGGCGGACATCGCCGTCGGTCCACGAAGGACCTGACGCGGGCGCCTCGCCGGCGTGCGTCACGAGCCGCTCGTGGACGGCGACCAACGTGCCGATCGCATCGATGTGGGCGATCGAGTCGCGCAGCCGTCGCATGCTGTGCCGAGCCGATTCAGCTCCGAGCGAGCCGAGCAGCGCAGCCCATCGAGTGAGCCGTCGAGCATGCCCGACGGTGTGATCGCCCACCGGCACGCTGGAGGCGAGAGCGATCGCGTGGCTCAACGCGTCGGGGTGCACCGATGCCTCGACGGTGCGGTCGGCCAACGCCCCGAACTGGGGCACCGCGTGTCGGGCGAGCCCCGTATCGGTCACGAACTGCAGCCCGGCGAGCGGCGACGGCGCTCCGAGCAACTTGTCGAGCTCGTCGCGAATCCGTTCGGCGGACACGATCGCCAGCCGGTCACCCATGGTTCGAACGGCGTCGACCAGCTCGGGCACAGGCACCAGGTCGTAGCGCGTGATGAACCGTGCGGCACGCAGCATGCGCAACGGATCGTCGCTGAAGCTCTCGGCCGGGGTGAGCGGCGTTCGCAGCACGCGGTTCGCGAGGTCGTCTGCCCCGTGGAACGGATCGACCAGGGCAGGCGCCGGCGACGTCACGTCGATCGCCATTGCGTTCACGGTGAAGTCACGCCGGGACAGGTCGGCCCCGATGTCATCGGAAAAGGCGACGTCGGGTTTGCGCGATCCCCCCTGGTAGGCCTCGGAACGATGCGTGGTGATCTCGAACACCCGGCCAGCCACCTCCGACCCAGCCACCTCCGACCCGGCCACCTCCGACCCAGCCACTCTTTTCATGGCGCCGATCGTGCCGAAGCGCTCGCCCTGGGTCCAGATCGCGTCGGCCCACCCCTGCAGCAGCCGCTTGATCTCCTCTGGATGTGCCGAAGTCGTCGCATCGAGGTCGAAGTCATCGGGGTCGGAGGCATCGAGGTGGGCGGCATCGGGGTCGGCGGTGGTGGCGACGAGGTCGCGCACGGTGCCGCCCACCAGGAACAGCCGGTGGCCTGCAGCGGCGAAACGCTGTGCCAACCCCTCGAGTTCGACCATCACGGCGCCGAAGCGTTCCGAGGCGAACAGACCGTCGACCGGGCTGTCGGAACCGCTCATCGCTGGATGATCGTCGACGGTCGAACGCGGCGCCGCGGGTTCACGAGCGAGTCTGACGCTCGCGCCAGAACGAGATGATCGCGTCGAGCTGGCGCCCTCCGGGCCCCCCGCACGTCGCCGTCTCGCTGAGATCGACCGGTTCGGGTTCTTCGCCCGCCAGCACGCCGACCACGCCAGCGGCACACCACGCCAGGGCGTCGAGGTCGTAGCCGCCCTCGAGCATCACGATGCGCCGGCCCCGCGGCGCCCATTCCATCGCCCGGGTCGTCATGGTGATGTAGTCGCCCGAGGTGAGGCCCAGCTCGGTGATCGGGTCGAATCGGTGTGCGTCGAATCCTGCGGAGATGATCAACCACGTCGGCGCGAATGCCTCCACTCGAGGCGCGATCAGCTCATCGAAAGCACGCAGGTACACATCGCCGGTCGTGCCCGGTGGCAGCGGGACGTTCATGGTGTACCCCTCGCCGACGCCCGATCCGACCTCGGTGTGACGACCGGTTCCGGGGTAGAGGGGCCACTGATGGAGGCTCACGAACAGCACCCGAGGGTCGTGGTAGAAGACGTCCTGGGTGCCGTTGCCGTGATGTGCGTCGTAGTCGAGGATGAGCACCCGCTCGCCCTGATCGGCCAAGGACGCGGCGAGCACCGCGACGTTCGAGATGAGGCAGAACCCCATCGACTCGGTCTGGTTCGCGTGGTGCCCCGGTGGACGCACTGCGCAGAACGCGGCATCGCCCTCTCCGCGGCGGAGGGCTTCGGCGGCCGTCAGCCCGGCGCCGGCAGCCAGGGTCGCAGCCCGCCACGTGCCGGGCGAGGCATAGGTGTCGGCATCGAGGCGGCCACCACCCGAACCGGAGATGCGTTCGATTCGTTCCAGATAGGCCCGCGGGTGCACCCGTTCGAGATCTTCTCGCGACGCGGCGATCGGTTCGAGCGGCACGAGCGCATCGGACGAGGCGTACCGACGGATGCCCGACAGCACCGCCTGGAGCCGCTCGGGTCGTTCGGGGTGGCGCGGCCCGGCCAGATGTTCGAGGTACGCAGCGTGGGTACTGAACAGCACGGACACGTCTCCGACGCTACCGTCCTGGAGGAATGAGCCGGGTGCTCCGAACCCTGCGCTCGCCGGCGAACGCGTCGACCTCTCGGTCCACGACAGGCCGGACGAGCAACATCGTCCTCCGCGGCACCCCTGTGCCAGCGCGAGCTCACCCCTGCGCGGGTCAACCGGGCTTGGCCCAGATCGTGGTGCTCGATGGCACTGCCGTCCCCACGCCCGAACACTTCCGGATCTGGAGCGCCACCCTGGCGAGCCACGGTTTCGACCGACTCCGGACCGGAGCACTGTCGCCACGACAGGCCGGCCAGGCCGAACGCGCCGGGTTGCAGTGCGTTCAGGAGTTGGCCCTCCTCGACGTCGATGCTCCCTTCACGATCACGCCGTCCGCACACCGCACCCGAGGATTGCGCGTCGGCGAACTGACCGCGATCGCCGAGATCGACCAAGCCGCGTTCGGACCCCACTGGTCGCTCGATGCCGAGATGCTCTCCGACATCCGCCACGCCACGCCCTCACACCGAGCGCGCACGGTCAGCATCGACGGCGACATCGTTGCGTTCCTCGTGTCGGGGCGGGCCGCGCGCACGGGCTACATCCAACGACTCGCGGTCTCACCCGATGCCCAACGGCAGGGGATCGCCAACTCCCTGCTCCTCGACGCGCTGCGATGGATGCGACGCGCGCGGATCACCCGCGCGTTCGTGAACACCCATGTCGAAAACAGTGCGGCCCTCGAGCTCTATCGACGGCACGGCTTCGTCCAGCTCCCGGAACGGCTCCGGGTGTTCGAGGGGCCCGTCGCACCATGAGTCGCCGTTGTGGGAGATCCTTCGACACGAACGAATTCCGGCGGCGATTCGTCGTCACTGTCGTCGTCAGCCTCGGGACTCTCGCGATCGCCGGTGGCGCCCCCGGCGACGCCGGCACTGACCGAGCGAGCACGGTCGCAAACGGACCCTCGACCCGTGCCAACGGCGAGCTGACCCTGATCGATCAGACGTTCGACGTCGCCCAGGATTCGTCGTTCGACCTCACGCTCGCGGTACCGCTGGCGGTCGATGTCGCCGACTTCGATACGCGCTCCGTGCTCGTCGTCACCAGCCATCGGGCGATCACCGACCGACGTGAGTTCAAGGAGTCGGTCGAGGGCGATCTCAAGGGAACCGAGGACAGCTTCGACGTGTCGCTCGACCCGTCGCAGGCCGACCTCAATCGGCTCGGCGTCACCGAGACCAGCATCAGCATCCGGGTGCCCACCGAGTCGGTCACGCGAACGCCAGAGGCGCTGCAGATGTCTCAATCCGGCGTGCACGCCATCGTGATCGAGCTGAGGATCGACGGACGACCAGCCGGCGAGGTCACCACCTACGTCAATCGATTGCCATCGGTCCCATCCACGGCCGGGCCCTTGGCCGTGTCGATCGTTGCCCGGCAGGTCTCGCTACCCGTCATCGGCGACGATGGTTCCGTCACGCTCAGCGACTCGGCGCGCACCGAGCTCACGCAGTTGGCCGACACCCTGGCCAGCCTCGACGTCGCCGCGGCCACCACCGGAACACCCGTGCCTCGCGGGGTGCAGGTGGAGCCGTCGGTGCTGCAAGCCGTGGTCGACACCGAGCCCGAACTGGCGAGCTCCCTCTTGCCAGGCCTTGCCGCGGGCGACGTGATCGCTGCGCCTCGGCTCCCGTTCGATCCGTCGGCGGCGGCTGCGGCCGGTCAAGAAGCTCGCTACGGCGATTGGCTCCGGGAGGGCGAGGACGTCCTCGGAGCGATCCTGCCGAACACCGCGATCGACCGAACGGTGATCATGGTCGACGATCGCACGAGCGCTGCGGCCGTCGCGATGCAGCGCAACCTCGGCGCGCAGCTGGTGGTGCTGCCGTGGGACTTCTACACCGACCTCGAGGGCAACCTCGGCATGGTGACCGACATCTCGCAGTTGCTGACCATCGAGCTCGCCGACGGTCAGCCCGTTCCGGCTGCCGTCGTCGACGACTTCATCGGCATGCAGATGGTGCGTGGCGCAGGGGAGCCGTTGTTGACCGCTGTCGAGATCGCCGCCGAACTGGTCGTGCTCGCTCGCGACCTCGACATCGACGGTGAAGTCGTCGAACGACACGGCGTCGTGCTCGCGCTCCCGGACCTGGGTGTGCCCGACGCCGCGTTCATGGCCGAACTCGCGCCCCTGCTCGCTACCTCCCCGGCGTTGCGGCTCGTCACACCGAGCCAGCTCAAGACCAGCACCACGACCTTGCTCAACGATGGTCGGCTGGTGACCCTCGGCCTTCCCGATTCCGCCGGCCCCGACATCTCGGCCCGCCTGGCCCTGCTCGATGAGGTCTCCGGCGATGTCCTCGCGTACGCCAGCATCCTGCCCGACGACGCCCCCGACATCGCCCGCTGGACCGCCACGCTCGAGGCGCTCCCGTCCACGGCACTCACCGACGAACAGACCGATGCCGCGATCGCCCGCCTCAACGCCGACTTCGCCGCGTACCGAACGGCTGTGGTTGCACCTGAACCGTTCGCGTTCACCCTCACCGGTCGCCAGAGCGAACTGCCCTTCTCGATCGGCAACACGTCGGATCAGACGATCCGAGTGCGGGTCAATCTCAGCTCACCGAAGATCCGCTTCCCCGCCGGAGACCAGATCGTCGAGATCGCTCCCCGAAGCGAGACCGACGTCGTGATCGAGGTCGAAGCGTTGAGCAACGGCAAGTCCAGCGTCTTCCTACGGGTCTACGCGCCCGCAGAGAATCGCACCGTGCAGCTGGCACCCGAGGTGGTGCTCACCGCCCGCGTCAGCTCGTTCGCCGGTCTCGGCCAGCTCATCACCGGAGCCGGGTTGTTGCTGGTGATGACCTGGTGGGCTCATCACGCTCGATCGAACCGCCGCAAAGCGCTCGCGGCTCGACATCAGGCGCGACACCCCGCCGCCCACCGCGAGGGCGCGTCGACACCGACCGCTGATGCAGACGGTGCTGCCGCGACCGATGCGGTGGCCGAGATCTCGCCGGACGCTGCCGCCAGTAGCCTTCCGCCCTCGTGAACACGTCAACCGTTCGTCTCGTCACCGACTCCGCCTGCGACCTCCCCCAGTCGGTGGTCGACCAACTCGGCATCGAGGTCGTTCCGCTCACCATCCGGATGGGCAACGACGAGTACGTCGACCGCCGCGACCTCACTCCCGCTGAGTTCTGGGCCCGGTGCGCCACCCTGGCGCAGTTGCCCGAGACCGCCGCGCCGGCGCCCGGTCAGTTCGAAGCCGCGTATCGAAAGCTCGCCGCAGAAGGCGCCACCGCGATCGTCGTCGTGTCGCTCAGCGCAGCCCTGTCGGCCACCATGCAGAGCGCAGAGTTGGCAGCCCGCTCGGTGGCCGGCGAGATCCCCGTCACCGTGGTCGACAGTCGCAACTGCACGTTGGGCCTCGGCATGATCGTCGCCGACTGCGCCCGCTTGGCCCGTGACGGCAGCGATCTCGACGCCGTCGTGGCACGAGCTCATGACCTCGCGCAGCGCACCCGGGTCTGGGGTGCTCTCGACACCCTCGACAACCTCAAGAAGGGTGGCCGCATCGGTGGAGCGAGAGCGCTGCTTGCGTCGGCGCTCGCGATCAAGCCGATCATCGAAGTTCGCGACGGCAAGGTGGAACAGGGCGGCAAACAGCGGACCAGGTCGAGGGCGCTGGCGTTCCTTGTCGAGAAGGTGCAGAGCATCTCCGCCAACGGCGGAAGGATCGAGAACCTCGCCGTGCTCCACGCGGACTGCAGCGATGTCGACCAGTTCGTCGACATGCTTCGCCCGCACTACGCCGGTGAGATCGTGATCGGCGACATCGGTCCCGTCGTGGGCACCCACGCCGGTCGCGGCACCATCGGCGTGGCCTTCCAGGAGTGCTGATCCCTCGTCCGCGGTACGGGCTGCACACGCCTGCCTCGTCTCTCGAGCCCGAGGTGGCGCATCGACCGCAGGGGATTGCCGGAACCTGAGCCGCGCCCCCCACTAGCGTTCACGAGCGGACATGTCCACGACCACCAGCCCCCCACCGCTGCCGCCGGCAGTCCTTGCCCAGCGCTATCGCCTGGAGCGTCGTCTCGCGCAAGGCGGCATGGCCGAGGTGTGGCTGGGCACCGACTTGTCGCTGTCGCGGCAGGTGGCCATCAAGCTGCTCAAACCGAACCTTGCGAGCGACCCTGTGGTCGCAGAACGATTCCGCCGTGAAGCGATCGCTGTCGCCCAGCTGAACCACCCGAACATCGTCGCGGTGTACGACGCGATCGAAGACAGCGGTCGGCAAGCCGTGGTGATGCAACTCGTGAACGGCAAGAGCCTCCGTCAACTGCTCGACGAGCAGAAGAAGCTCAGCCCTGAACTCACGATCCACATCGGCTCATGCGTCGCCGGTGCGCTCGATGCTGCCCATCAGGCGGGCATGGTGCACCGGGATGTCAAGCCGGGCAACATCCTGATCACGCCCGATGGCCGCGTGTTGTTGACCGACTTCGGTATCGCGAAGGGGCTCGAACCGAGCGGCGACGACCTCACCAACGACAACATCATGATGGGAACGGCCAAGTACCTCTCCCCCGAACAGGTTCGAGGGAAGCGCCTCGACGGTCGGGCCGACCTGTACTCGCTGGGCCTCGTGCTCTACGAGTGCTTGGCCGGCCGAGTGCCGTTTCTCGGTCAGAACGATGCGGACACCGCGCTTGCCCGCCTCCAGCGCGACCCCACCGACATCACCCGCCTACGACCGACCCTGCCGGCCGGCCTGCCTGAACTGATCCATCGCCTGCTCGCCCGCCGACCTGATCAGCGCTATCCCTCGGGCGCGGCGCTACGCATCGCACTGAACGAGGTCGCGGCTCGGGCCAACGATGCAACGCTGCCCGACATCACGGCATCCACCAGTGCCCCCCGACCACCCTCGATCGACCCGACGCTGCGCAAGCCGTACGACCAGGCCGGCACCCATCCGATGCCGGCCCGCGATCCACTTCTGCCGTCCGGCGACCGAGGGGGAGCCACAGGTGCCACACCGGCCGGTCGCGACGAGCGTCGGTCGACCGGTCAGGTGCCCGTCACGCCAGCGCGCAGCGGCGCGCCGCGCACGACCGGAGGGCGCCCGGCAGGGCCGCCGGTACGTGCTGATCGCGACCGCACCCCCACCGGGTCGGCACCGATCTCGCGTCGACCGAACCGCAAGTTCGAACACCGCCGGGGCCCCTCGCTGATCGTGGTCGGTGGTCTGCTCCTGGTGGCGACGATCGTCAGTGCGATCCTGTGGAACACGATCGGCGCCGACGGCGACGGCGGCGAGTTCCCCATTCCCACTCCGGCCACGATCGACCCGGCCAGCGGTGCCGCTGCACCGGACGGCACACCCATCGCCGCAAATGCCGCGGATGCCGCGGATGCCGCGGATGCCGCCGATGCAGGCGGTGCGCCGCTGTCCGAGTCGACGTCATCGGACTCAGCCGGAGTTGCCGACCTCAGCCTGCGGACGTACGACCTCGATCCTGTCGATCCCCAGGAGAACGACGATCTGGTCGGCCTCGCGATCGACGGCGATGTCGTCACATCGTGGAGCACCACGTGCTACGAGAGCAGCCGCCTGGGCGCCGGACCGGTCGGCATCGCGATCACCTTGCCGACAACGACGGCGGGCCGGCTCGCGGTCGATGTCGCCTCCGAGTCATGGTCGATCCTGGTGTACACCACCCTGTCGAACGAGATGCCGGCGAGCCTCACCGGATGGGGTGAGTCGGTCGCATCGCAGAGCGACGATGCACCAGAGCACTTCGAGGTCCCGCTCACGGGACAGGCCAAACACATCGCGGTGCTGTTCACCGAAGTCGGTCCGAGTCGTGCGTGCACCCCGGACTCGCCGTACAGCGGCGCGATCGCCGAAGTTCAGTTCACCGCGTCGGCGTGACGGACGGATCAGAGCCGTGCACACACCCGACGAACACACACCCGACGAACACACACCCGACGAGGGCGCACCCGACGAGCAGGGTGTCGGTGACGCTCGGGCCGCAGCGCGCACCCGCGAGCAGACGCTGATCGATGCTGCCGTCCGAGGCGACCGAGGTGCGATGGACCAGCTCCTTCGCACCCACTACGACCGGGTCTTCGCCGTGTGCAAGCGGATCACCGGCAACGACGCCGATGCCGCCGACGCCGCCCAGGAGGCGCTCATCGCCATCGTGCGCGGTCTTCCCAGGTTCGATGGGCGTTCATCGTTCGGAACCTGGGTGTATCGCATCGCCACCAACGCAAGCCTCGACGAGCTCCGGCGCCGGCGCCGGCGTCCCACCCTGTCCGACGGCTCGAGCAACTCCGACCGTGCCGAGAGCGGTGACCGCGATCCACGACTCGCCGATCCCAACAGCGAGCGTGGCATCGAGTTGATCACCGACCGCGACCAGTTGGACCAGGCATTGCGACAGGTGCCCGAGGAGTTCCGAGTGCCGTTGGTCCTGCGCGACGTGGGCGACCTCGACTACGCCGAGATCGCCGCCACCCTCGACATCCCCGTCGGTACGGTGAAGAGTCGGATCGCCCGAGGCAGGGCGGCGTTGGCTCAGATCGTACGAGCCGGGAACCACACCGACCCCGACGAACGTCCAACCCCCCGTTGACCCTCCCATGCACTGTCTCCGCACCTCACGACATCTCCTCCCATGACTGATCCCCTCGACCCCCTGACGCCCGACGACGACCTGCTCGCCGTGAGCGCGCTGCTCGACGGCACCGCCACGCCCGAGGACGAAGCGCGCGTCGCAGCCGATGATGCGCTGGGCGAACTGCTCGCCACGCTGCGAGATCAGCGCGGAGCCCTCGCCGACGTCGCCGTCGAGTCGCGTGGTCGTGAGGATGCGGTGGCTGCAGCGCTGACCGCGTTCGACGAACTGCACGCACGTGACCTCGGAGCGGCCACCGGCGACGACGTCGATGCGCAGCCATTCGGGGAGAACGGTCTGGAGCACGGCCCGGAGAACGGCCCGGCGCTGGCGGGACCCCCGACGAACGTGATCCGATTCGAACGCCGCCGCACCTCGTACCGCCTGCTCACCGGCGTTGCAGCGGCCGTCGGTGTCTTGTTCGTCGGGGCCCTCGTCGCGGGCGGTCTGGGTTCGATGGGGGGCGACGACGAGGAGAGTTCGTCGGTGGCGACCGAGGCTGCGGCGAAGTCCGCCGCACCGGCCGAAGCGTTCGCCGATGACGATCCAGCGACGCCGATGGTCGAGTCCGCCGAGGCCATGAGCGCCGACGTGGCCGCCGGCGGCACGGCATTCGACAGCAGGGTATCGACTGCGATGGAGACCGAAGGTGCCAGCGAAGCAACGGAAGCGCCCGCGGCGACGGAGGCGCCCGCCGCACCCGAGAACTCGATCGATTCGATCGACGGCGGGGCCGAGGTACAGGTCACGATCAACTCGCCGCAGCAGTTGCTCGACTACGCCAACACCCAACAGGCGGTGCTACCGCTCCCTGGTCTCGGTCTGCCCTGCGTGACCGAGGGTTTCCAGGCGATCGGGCAAGTGACCTATCAAGGCACTCCCTCCGTGGTGGTTCGCGATCCGTCGACAGGTTCCGTGAGCGTCCTCGACCTCACGGGCACGTGCGCGGTCGTGGTCACCGTCGATCCCTGATCCCGCCCGACCCGCTCGTGTCGGCAGACGTTGCCGAGCACCCGCCCGGTTAGGATGCGCAGCCATGGCCGGCAACCCGCTGAACAACCCCAACTGGGCCCCAGAACTCGCGAACACCGTCGATCGGTACGTCAGCATGGTCCGCGACAAGGTGACCGGCAAGGCCGTCGTCGCCGTGCGCGGCATCGTCTTCGGCGTCATCGTGGTGTTCACCGGGATCGCAGCGTTGATGCTGTCCGTGATCATCGGGACCAAGCTCGTGCAACGATTCGTGAACATCGGCGGAGCCGTCGATCGCGACTCGAGCGTGTGGGTCTCGTACATGGTGATGGGTGGCGTGCTGTTCCTCGCCGGACTCTTCTGCATGCGCAAGCGCCGCACACCCCTCGATGCCGGCAGCCAGGCAGCCAAGTGACCGCGGCCACGAGCTCACCCGCCAGCGGCATGGTCCGTGAGGTCATCATCATCGGATCTGGACCTGCCGGTCTCACCGCCGCCATCTACACCGCCCGAGCCAACCTGGCTCCGCTCGTCATCGAGGGCGAACCCTCGAGCACGAGCGATCAGCCGGGTGGACAACTGATGCTCACCACCGACGTCGAGAACTTCCCTGGTTTCCCCGAAGGCATCATGGGTCCGGAACTGATGATGAAGTTTCGTGAGCAGGCCGGCCGGTTCGGGGCCGAGTTCCTGACCGAGAAGGTCACGGCGATCGACTTCAGCGAGCGTCCGTTCAAGGTGTGGGTGCGCGATCAGCTCCATCTCGCCCAGTCGATCATCGTGTCCACGGGCGCCCAGAGCCTGATGCTGGGGTTGGAGAAGGAACCAGCACTCCTCGGCCATGGGCTGTCCACGTGCGCCACGTGCGACGGTTTCTTCTTCCGCGGTCAGGAGATCGCCGTGGTCGGCGGTGGTGATTCCGCCGTCGAGGAAGCAACGTTCCTCACCAAGTTCGCGTCGAAGGTGTACCTCATCCATCGCCGTGACAGCTTGCGTGCTTCGAAGATCATGCAGGATCGGGCGCTGAACCACCCGAAGATCGAGATGGTGTGGAACACCGCCGTCGACGACCTCATCGGCGACCAGAAGCTCGAAGGTGTCGAGTTGCGCAACACGGTGACCGGCGAGACGTCCACGCTCGCGGTCACAGGTCTGTTCGTCGCCATCGGACACCGGCCGAACACCGACCTGTTCACCGGCGTGCTCGACATGGAAGACAGCGGGTATCTGATCACCGAAGCTGGTTCTTCCTACACCAACATCGCCGGCGTGTTCGCATGCGGCGACGTGCAGGATCACACCTACCGCCAAGCGATCACCGCCGCAGGTTCGGGGTGCATGGCTGCCATCGACGCCGAGCGCTGGCTCGAGGCCCAACACGCCTGACCCACCCGGGTTGTCGGGTCGGTGATCGAACGGTGATGGTCCCCGGCCGATCGACCGACATCACCCGGAATGCCGAACCGCGGACGGCGGTTGTCGCTTGTTACAATTCCGTGTCCACGCTGACCGTCGGTTCTTGACCTCGGCACGTCGCAGGACCTTTCGAAAGGATCCGCCATGGCAGATGGCATCGTCACCCTCACCACCTCCACCTTCGACGAGACCGTCGCCTCGAGCGATACCCCGATCCTCGTCGACTTCTGGGCAGAGTGGTGCGGTCCGTGCAAGATGATCGCCCCGATCCTCGGTGAGATCGCCGCCGAGTACGCCGGCAGTATCACCATCGCCAAGCTGAACGTCGACGAGAACCCCGACCTCGCGATGCGGTTCAACGTGATGAGCATCCCCACGTTGCTCGTGTTCGACAAGGGCGAAGTGGCGAAGCGCTTGGTGGGAGCAAAGGGCAAGGGCGCCATGCTCCAGGAGCTCCAGGAATTCCTGCCTCCTTCCCGCTGACGTCGGGCCAGCGCGGCGAGGCTGTCCGCGATCTGCAACGCCGGCTGGCAGCCGCAGGATTCCCTGCGGGCGCATCTGCACGCATCGGCACGTTCTGCGACGCGACCGAGGCCGCTGTGCGCTCGTTCCAGCTCCAACGTGGTCTCCGCGTCACCGGCGTGTGCAACGAGGAGTGCTGGAAGGCCCTCGTCGAGGCGAACTGGTCCCTCGGCGACCGGTTGTTGCTCCTGACCTCTCCGAACCTGCGCGGCGATGACGTCTGCGATCTCCAGGCGTCATTGGCGCGTCTGGGATTCGACTGCGGACGGGTCGACGGGATCTTCGGTCCCTTGACCGCCAAGGCCCTCGACGACTTCCAGTCGAACTGTGGCCTCTCCAACGACGGGGTGTGCGGCGCCGAAACGGTCCGCATCCTACGTCGTGTGATCGGACAGACAGGAGACGGACCGGGCATCGCCGTGGTGCGCGAACGCGAGCGACTGCGGCAGGCGCCCACCTCGCTCGGGTCGTTGCGCATCGTGGTCGGCCAGTTCGGCGGCCTCAGCAGCATCACCCGGGCGGTCAGTCGTGAGCTTCGACTCGCGGGTGCCCACGTGATGTCTCTCGACGAACCCGATGCCGTCGTCCAAGCCAGAACCGCCAACCAGTTCGGTGCTCACATCTACCTCGGCTTCGAGGCCAGCCTCGCCAGCGACACCACCGTTCACTTCTACAAGGTGCCCACCTTCGAGTCGGTCGGTGGCAGAGGCCTCGCGAGTTGCCTCTCGGACGAACTGGCGGGACTGGGTCTCGTCGTGGCACCAGCGTGTGGGATGCGCCTGCCGGTGCTGCGCGAAACGAAGATGCCAGCGGTCCTGGTCACGCTCGCTCCGGTGCGGATCGCGGTCGACGCGGCGCCGCGCATGAGTGAACGGGTGGTTCGCTCGGTCCGTCATTGGATGACGGTGTGTACACGCTTCACCTGAGGTTCACAGTTTGCTGCGCTGTCGATGGTTTATCCACAGCTTTGTCCCCCGGATGTGCGTAACGCTCACGTCGACCTCGCGCGTGAGACATCACCTCATGTGGTCACTGACCACTCTCAGCGGTCGTTTCGGTGGTCACACCGCTGCTCATCAGGTGATACAGCCGCTCGAGATCCTCAAGATCTGCGAACTCGATCACGAGCTTGCCGCGCTTTGTCCCCATGCTGACGGTCACCCTGGTGGACAAACAGTCGGCGAGAAGCTCTTCGAGTTCCAACAGCCCTGGTGGGCGCAGTCGCCGACCGACCGTGACACCGTGAATGCCTGTGGATGACGGGGCATCGCCGGCCGCGTCGTCGCCGATCTCGGGCGTCGCACCCGCGAGCCCGCTGCTCCGATCGCGAACCGCCTCTTCGACGGCGCGGACCGGCCAACCCTCGGTGACGGCTCGGCGTGCGAGCTGTTCCTGGAAGGCTCGATCGGGTGTCCCCAGGAGCGCCTTGGCGTGCCCGGCCGACAGACGACCGTCGCCGAGGAGGTGCTGAATCGAGACGGGCAGCGACAACAGGCGCAGGGTGTTGGTGATCGCCGACCGACTCTTGCCGACGCGTGTCGCCAGTTGCTCGTGGGTGAACTGGAACTCATCGATCAGTTGCTGGTACGCCGCGGCCTCCTCCAGAGGGGTGAGATCCTGTCGATGAAGATTCTCGACGAGAGCACGCTCCACCGACCCCTGATCGTCGGTCACACGAATCACCGCAGGAATGACCGCGAGGCCGGCGCGACGGGCGGCCCGCCACCGTCGTTCTCCTGCGAGCAGCTCGTACCCATCGCCGTTCCGGGACGGGCGCACCAAGATGGGCTGCAGCACGCCGAGCTCGCCGATCGATGATGCCAGATCGCGGAGCGACTCCTCGTCGAAATGGACACGCGGTTGGTTGGGGTTCGGAACGATCGAATCGATCGGCAACTCTTCGAGGCGCGCGACCGCGTCACCGTTGTCCCCGGTACCGTCCCCTGACCCGACCTGGACACTGGGGGTGGTGGGGATGAGTGCGCTGAGGCCCTTACCCAATCCGCTCGGACGAGCCACGAATGACCTCCTTTGCAACCTCGCGATATGCGACGGCGCCACGGGACGTGGGGTCGAAGGTGATGATCGGCTGCCCGAACGATGGGGCCTCGGACAACCGTACGGTCCGCGGTACCACCGTTCGACACACCTTGTCGCCGAAGTGCTCGCGAACTTCGCGCACCACTTGATCGGCCAACTTCGTGCGCGCGTCGTACATCACGCACACGATCGTGCTGACCTCGAGTCGAGGGTTGAGATTGCGCTTCACCAGGTCGACGTTTCGGAGCAGCTGCCCGAGACCCTCGAGTGCGTAGTACTCGCACTGGATCGGCACCAGCACCTCGCTTGCCGCGTTCAACCCATTCACGGTGAGAAGCCCAAGCGACGGTGGACAATCGATCAGCACGTAGTCGTAGTCGTCGAGCACGGCTTCGATCGCTCGCCGGAGCCGATTTTCGCGACTGAACGCCGGCACGAGTTCGATTTCGGCTCCCGCGAGGTCGAGGCTCGCAGGAGCGACGAAGAGGTTCTTCACGGCGGATGGCTCGACGCAATCCTCCAACGGCACCTCGTGCATGATCACGTGGTACATCGAGGTCTCGAGGCCGCGATTCTCGATGCCGAGTCCCGTCGACGCATTCCCCTGCGGGTCGAGATCGATCACCAGCGTGCGAAACCCCTGTTCGGCAAGACACGCCCCGAGGTTGACGGTGGTCGTGGTCTTTCCGACACCGCCTTTCTGGTTGGCGACCGCAATCACCCGAGGCAATGGACGACCAGCGGTCGGAGGCTTCGGGGATTCCGGGGATTCCGGGGATTCCGGGGATTCCGGGGAGACGTCATCGCTAGACGCGCTCGGTGACATGAAGGCCTCGGCTCCTGGTTCGGCGGACGTCAACATCTGCGCTCGATCTGGGGTCCCATCGATCAACCCCCGATGGCACATGATGTTGCAGGTGCAGGATAGCAACATTCATCGGAGAGATGTGGTACCTCGGTGAGGCGCACATGCGTCAGAACCAGGGCCTGGGTGTCGGAATCGCCAGGGGAGCCGGATCCGGTCTGTCACGCAGCGATGACACAGCATCTCCTCACACCGCAATGTTCCACGTGGAACACTGCCGCAGCATTCCCGCCTCGAACGCGTCACCCATGGCACGCATCGACGGTTCGGTTCCACGTGGAACATCAGACAGAAGCCTCGCCGGCACCACGCGGCTCAGAGGAAGGCCGGAAGGAAGGGCCCCGGCCCCGAGTTCCCCATGCCGGGTGGCCCGATGCTTGCAGTCGGACACCACGACCCACCGCCCCACGCTTCACTTGCACGTCCGTCCTTCCGCGATCAGTGCACACAGGACTCGGCACGATCCGGGCGCAGCCTTCTCGCGCATTCGAGTCCGACGCCACGGCAGTTGACGATCTCCCCCACCGGGACAGTCCGATGCTCGCCGACACCACACGTTCCACGTGGAACAGAGGACCCAGTCGTCGGCCTCTGACGTCCGGGGTCGACGGCACCCCGGCGACGCCCACTGCATCATCCTCCAGCCCCAGATGGTTGAGACCTCCTGCTGGCGACACACCCACGATGTTCCACGTGAAACCATGCGACTCACTTCGGCGGAGATCACGGCCCATGGTCGACTGATCCCCATCCCGATCGCACATCGTCCGGAACACCAACTCGACGCCTCGGTGGCCACACTCCACCGACGATGTTCCACGTGGAACATGCGAGGCACTCGTCGCGGCCTTACAGTCCACGATGGACTGACCCCAACGCGAACTGCCGCACCATCCTCCAGCCCAGATGGTCGATATCTCCTGCTGGCGGCACACGCCCGAACGACGCCGTGGGACGTGAGGCTCAGTGTCCGACGGCAAGCTCCTTCATCGACCGATCCCGGACCAGTCGCCGCATCGTCGCCGAACACCAGCAGTCGACACTCGGCAGCCGACACACGCTCCAACCTCCATGTTCCACGTGGAACATGCGGGGCACTTGTCGAGCCTCACACGGTCCACGATCGACGGCTCCAACCCGGACTGCCGCCATCCTCGAGCCCGCCGGTCGAACCTCCTGCTGGCGGCACACACCCACGACGGTCCCACCTGGAACCATGCGGCTCTCGTATCGCAAGCCACGTCCAGCATCGACTGTTCTCACCGGTCGACACATCATCCGGAACACCAACGGTCGAGCCTCATGCTGCCGACATGCGCTCCGACGACGGTGTTCCACCTGGTGACGGGGCGGGACGACACAACGGTGCTGGTCCTTGATGACCACCGAACCGCACCGATCGCGTTCGTGCCGTTTCCGGGCCATGAGGCTGATTGGGGAGCATCGACCGGCGGGCGCTCTCGATCGAACGGTTCCACGTGGAACATGCGGGGAGCCTGAACGTGGATCGGCGCCGACGTGCAGTCGGCTCGGATCGCGACTCGACCGCCGACGGGTTGCAGCTCTTCGCGACCCGCCGGGAACCGTGTCAACGGTCAGCGGTCGCGCCTGTCATGGCAGCTCGTTCAGCTTGAGGTGAGTCCCTCAGGTTGACGACATGCCAGGGACTCGAGCCCGTTCAACGCACAGGGGTCCAGGACCGGGCTGATGTGTCAGGTGGCAGTCGAAGATCGGCGCCACCGATGCACCGCACCGGCCCGACCATCGACACGACCGTCGTCGACCATCGTCGCCGACACGTCGGCCTTCGGGAGGCGGTCCGACCCCGGCGGCGGTTCGCTCACGATCAGACAGCCGCCCGGGCGGAGCAACATCTCAGCGATCCGCAACACATCGGCCACCGGTCCGAACGAGCGAGCGGTGACGACGTCGAACTTGCCCGCTTCACCCCGAACGACCGCGTGGACATCACCGGAGATCACTCGCACACTTCCCATGGCACCGAGGCCACGGACACCGAAACGCAGCAGATCGGCGCGCTTGTCGCGCCGCTCGACCAAGGTGACCTCGAGGTCGGGTCTGCTCGCCGCGATCACCAATCCTGGCAGCCCTCCGCCCGAACCGAGGTCGACCAGTCGGCCGCCGTTCACCTCGTCGGGCAACGCCGTGACGAAGAGTTCTGCGTGAGCGATCGCTTCGTCGATCACCACGCGGCCGATGCCGCCCCGTCGCTGGATCTCCGACAACACCCGGTGGAGTCGCTCTCGGTCGAGCCCACCGGCAATCGACGAGTTCATATCGTCCAGGACCGGAGGGTCCAGGTCTGGATCGTCCGGCCCGCTCACGGCACCCGTCGGCCTTCCGGGCTGAGGCTGGGCACCGGGCTGGATCCTTGCCTGGGCCGATCGAGGCGTGGGCGGGGACGACGATGCCCCAGGCGAGGCCGCACCCCGACCACCGCCATCGCCGCGCAGGTCGTTCGATCCGGGTCAGTCATTCGCCGGAGCGATGACCACGCACCGGCGTGGGTCATCGCCCTCGGACCGCGTGACGACTCCCTCGACATCCGACAACACGTCATGGATCACCTTGCGATCGGACGACGACATCGGCTCGAGACGCTTGGGGGAACCGTCGGCCACCACCTGCTCGGCCACCTGATGGGCGAACCGGGTGAGCGCTTCCTTGCGCCGCTCGCGGTACCCGCCGACATCGACGCGAAGGCGTGTGTCGTGATCGCCGAGACGACGCTGGGCAGCAACCCGCGTGAGCTCCTGGAGCGCCTGCAACGTGGATCCACGGGGGCCGACGAGCAAGCCGAGATCGGAACCGTCGACCGTGACCTCGAGATCATCTTCTTCTCGACGAACGGCGGCCGTTCCGACCAGACCGAAGGCGTCGACGACACCTTGAACGAACACCCGTGCCTCTTCGCCTACCTGTGCTGCATCCACGGTGGTCTCCTTCACCTGATCGTTGTTCGCGCTGACAGCGTTCGCTGCGCGCGCTCCGTCCTTGCGGGAACGGACGGAACGGACGGAACCGCCTCCGGCGCGTTCTGAGGTGCGTTCCTCATCACTGCGAGCCGGCTCACCCTCGAACACGTCGAACGGGTCATGACCCGAATCGGCCCCCGTGACCGTCGACTCGCGTCCGGCGCCGGCCGCTGAGCGGGCCGCGCCACGACGGGGCTTCGGGGCGGGGGCGTCGTCGGTGGTCGCAGCCGCCTTGCTTGCCGACACCCGAGCTGGTTTGTCGCCACGTGCGCGCGCCGGCTTGGCGGGGGCGTCCGCGCTGTCGACCGAGTCGGAGGATTCGTTCTGATCCACCTTGTCGCCCTTGGCGCTCTTCTTTCGGTCACGACGCTCGACCTTGGGACGGGGAGTGGTGGGTCGAACACGCGCTCGAACACGGGCCTCGCCCCGAACTCGGCCGAACAGTCCGGCGCGTGGTTCGTCGAGCACCACGATCTCGGCATCATCCTCGGCGACCCCGAGCTGATCGAGGGCCTTGTTCTTGGCCTCGTCCACGGATTTTCCTGTGGTTTCCACCCATTCCATCATTCGACCTACGACTTCTTCTTGGGCGCTGGACGCGCCGGGGGGGTGGACGAACCGGCCTTGCCGCTCGACGGCGGGCGCGTGGCCCGACCAGACGACGTGGGGCGGTTCTTCGGAGCGGTGACGCGCTTGGACGTGGTGGGAGCCGAGCTCTTCGCACCAGGCTTCGCCTTCGAGTCCTTCGAGTCTTTCGAGTCCTTGCCGAGCGCCATGTCGCGCTTGGCCTGGGCGAACAGGCCGGAACCGCCGCCATCAGCCTTGTGCATCTCACGCGCTCGTTCGCCGGCGGCTTGCGCCTGACGCCCGAGCGAGTGCTCGCCGGCGTAGAACCGCCGGGTGATGTAATACTGCAGGCCGATCCGGAAGATCGCTTGCGCCATGTAGTAGATGACGAGACCGGTGAGGTAGAAGACCAGGAAGACGGCGAACACCACCGGCAGGTACTGCATGATCTTTGCCTGCATCTCCGACATGGTCGGACTCACGCTTGCCCGGGCAGCCACCATCCGCTGCTGGATGAAATAGAGGGCACCGAGCGCGATCACCAAGAGGGCGTAGATCATGCCCTTGCCGATCGACTCGCCGATCACCTCGAACGGCCGTCTGGCCAGATCGAGGCCCCAGGACAGCATCTCCGTCTCTCCCGCGAGATCCGTGAAGAGCTGACTGCTCGATGAGATGAAGTCGGGGTAGAAGACCTTCGAGAGCGCGGGTGCACCAGCGTCGGTGCAGAGGCGCAGTGCCTCGGGGGACAAGTCCGCCGTACCGCACGTGACCTCGCGGGTGAGGCCGTGGAGCACCTGGAACATGATGATGAACACCGGGAACTGCAGCAGCAGCGGGAAGCACGAGGCCAACGGGTTGACCTTGTGCTCCTGGTAGAGCTTCATCATCTCTTCGTTGAGCTTCTGGCGATCGCCGCGGTGCTCTTGCTGCAGCTTGCGCAACTCGGGCTGCAGGCGCTGCATCTCGAGCATGCCTTTGGTGGCCTTGAGCTGGAGCGGCGCGGTGATGAGCATCACCACGAGCGCGATCATCGAGATGGCGAGGATGTAGTTGTGGGTGTAGTCGTAGAACTTCGCCAGCAGCCAGGCGGGTCCTTCGAACAGGCCGAGTGCGATCATGCGCGGCCTCGCTTTCTCATGTATCGGGTCTCATCGATCAAGTGGACGGAGGGGAGCGTGCTGTTCGGCACCGGGACGGGATCCCAACCCGAAGGACCGAACGGGCGACAACGCACGAGGCGGCGAACGGTGAGCCAGAGGCCCCGACCGGTGCCATGGACCTCGAACGCCTCGAGGGCATAGGACGAGCAGGTCGGTGTGAATCGACACGGCGATGGCCGTCCGTCGACGGCTCGCTGGTACCACATCACGGCGCGCATCACGGCGGAGGGCTTCACGGCGGAGGGCTTCACGACAACTGCCCGCTCGGCGGCCTGGCTGGGGATGCCAACCGGCGTGCCTGTGCCCGGACGGACGCGATCAGCGCCTCGACGTCCGAGCTCAGCTCGGGAAAGGATCGTGCGGCGACCGCTGGGCGGCCGCCCACCAGGTACCAGCCGGGTGGCAGCGCTGAACTGCGTGATCGATCCGGTCCCGTCGGGTGCGCCGGACCCGGGTCGGTCAGGTCGGTCGGATCGGTCGGGTCGGTCGGTTCGTGTGCTGCCGCCAGCAGCACGCGCAACCGACGCCGCACCTGGTTGCGAACGACGGCCGGCCCGACGGCGCGGCCGATCGCAAAGGCCACGCGAGGCGGCGATGCTGACGGATCGGGGAGAAAAGTGCACCACAACACTCCGGCCCGGGCCCGAACGCCGTCCTGCGCCAGGCGCGCGAAGACACTCCGTTCCCGGATGCGCCAGATCAAGCCGACAGCTTGTGGCGGCCCTTGGCTCGGCGTGCTTTGAGCACGGCCCGGCCTGCACGGGTACTCATGCGGTTGCGGAAGCCGTGCTTGCGAGCCCGGCGACGGTTGTTTGGTTGGTAGGTGCGCTTCAACGCGACCCTCCTGAGACGGCCACAGCTCCCGCTGCGGGGGGACATCATGATCCAGCGCTCACGGCGGCTGACGCCCACGAAAGGACGGCCGTACGGGCGATCGCACCGAGGCGCGAGCGCCCACCACGAGCGATGAGAACTTGCACAGGTTAGGGGCAGCCCACCCTTCCGGCAACACCTCCGCCAAGACCTCCGCCAACGTCTCCGCCAACGTCTCCGCGAACATCTCCGCGAACATCTGTGGCTCCGGCCGCGCGATGTACCAGGTGAGATGATCACGACGATGCGACGGTGGCGTGCTCGGCCCGTTCCGCGATGGCACCGGTGGCTGCTAGGTTGCACACCTCCACGACGGAGCGTGATCGGCCCCGAGGAGCCGGAGACCAGCCGCTTGGCGATCCGCCGACGAGGGTGGGCACGCCCATTGCACACAGCCTGATGCTGGTGCGGCTCGTGGTCATCCACAGTTGTGGACAACGATGTGGACAGCGGTTCGACGACGAGGGAGGAGGTGCAGGTGAACGACACAGAACAGGTGTGGACAGCGGTCGCTCAACTCCTGCGGGCCCAGGTGTCGGAAGCCGTATGGTTCTCCACGTTCCAAGACGTGGTGTCGCTCGAGAGCGACCCGAGCCTGCTGCGCCTCAGCGCACCCAACAACCACATCCGCGATCGGATCCTCTCCCGCTACCTCCCGCTCGTCCGCGACGCCATGGAAGAGATCGGTGTCGCGAGTCGTCAGTTGGTCGTCGAGGTGCAACTCGCCGAGCCGTTCGACCTCGACGGCGACTCGGGCCGATTGGGTCAACACGAGCGCGGCGAGCGAAGCAGCTACGGCGACCGAAACGCCCCGACCAACCGCGACCACGAAGAACAGCTCGACCGCCGCGATCGCGATGATCGGACGGATCACGAGCATCGGCGAAGCGGTGGTACATCATCAGGATCGACCCAGTCGCTCGACCTCGCCGGCCTGAACCCCAGATACACCTTCGAAACCTTCGTCAAGGGTGCGTCGAACCAATTCGCACTGGCTGCGGCGCTCCGGGTGGCCGAGACCCCCGGTCGGAGCTACAACCCGCTCTTCATCTACGGATCTGCCGGCTTGGGCAAGACGCACCTGCTGCACGCCATCGGCCACTACGTGCACCACCACTACCAGCACGACATCGTTCGCTATGTGAGCACCGAGACGTTCTTGAACGAATACGTCGACGGCATTCGAACCAACACGATCGCCAACTTCAAGCGGCGCTTTCGCGACATCGACGTGCTCCTGATCGACGACATCCAGTTCATGGAAGGCAAAGAAGGCCTGCAAGAGGAGTTCTTCCACACCTTCAACTCGCTCCACGGCGCCAACAAGCAGATCGTGATGTCGAGCGATCGGATGCCCGATGCGATCCCCACGCTCGAAGAACGCCTGCGCGGCCGCTTCAAGTGGGGCCTGATCACCGACATCCAGCCGCCCGACCTCGAGACCCGGCTCGCGATCCTTCGCAACAAGGCGGAGCGTGATCGCAGCCCAGTCCCCTCGGACACGCTCGAGCTGATCGCATCGCGGATCACCAGCAACATCCGTGAGCTGGAAGGCGCTCTCATCCGCGTCACTGCCTACGCCAGCCTCAACCACGTCCCGATCAGCACGCACCTGGCCGAACAACTGCTCGGTGACCTGATGACCGGCACCCACCTGAAGACACGAACCGACGAGGAGCTCCTGGCCGAGATCGCGGTCATCCTCGGGTTCAGCGTCGAAGCGCTCCGCAGCAAGAGCCGCCAGCGTCCCTTGGTCACCGCCAGACAGACCGCCATGTACGTCTTCCGCGAGCTGACCGATCTGTCATATCCCAGCATCGCTCGGCTGTTCGGTGGCCGCGATCACACCACGGTGATCCATGCGGTCGACAAGATCCAGCGGCTGATGAAGGAACGCAAGCAGATCTACGACCAGGTGACCGACCTCGTCCAGCGGCTGAAGACCAGTTGATCTCGGTGGGCTTGCGAGCGCTCACCGCGCGAAACACACGCCTGAGCGCTGGGGGGAACCTGGGGACAGTGAGTCGTTCGCGGGGGATGACATGCGCGATGTCCACTGAAGCACATCGATGTGGTTTCGTGCCTGGGGATGACGGTGGACATCGGTGTGTACGCAGGAATCGGCTCTACGCTGGCCCGACGCGTGGTTGTGCACAATCCACAGCCCTTATTACCTTTATTGTCTTTTCAGAACACATCCGTGGTGAGAAAGGTTGACCTGTGAAGTTCCGTTGCGAGCGTGAGACCCTGGCCGAAGCGTTGGCAACAGCCGGGCGTGCTGCCACTGGTCGGACAGGCACCCTGCCGGTGCTGTCGGGCCTGCGGCTCGAGCTGTCCGGCGATCTGCTGACCGTCACGGGCACCGATCTCGATCTCACCATCCAGCTCGAGATCGCCGTCGGCGGAGAGGCCGATGGTGGTGTCGTGCTGCCGGCCCGGTTGTCGAGCGACATCGTGCGTTCGCTGCCCGCCGGCAAGGTCGACGTCGATGTCACCGATGACGACGTCAAGATCAGCGGCGGTCGGTCACAGTTCACCGTTCGACCCTTGTCGCTCGACGACTACCCGCGCCTGTCGGCACCCGCGTCCAGCGCGGTCACGATCAATGCTGCCGCGTTCGGCGAGGCCTTGCGCCAGGTGGTGCGAGCCGCCAGCACCGACGAGGCGCGACCGATCCTCACGGGCGTGCTGCTCACCGCAGAGAACGATGGCCTGCGCCTGGTCGCCACCGACTCGTATCGTCTCGCCGTGCGCGACCTCCCCGGGGTCAGCGTGCTGGGCGCCGACCAGAAAGTGCTCGTGCCCGGCAGAGCACTCAACGAACTCCAGCGCCTCCTCGGCCTCGGAGAAGAGCTGGTCCTGCGACTCGGCGAACGCGACGCCACCTTCGAAGTCGGCACCACACGGCTCACCACGCGGCTGATCGAGGGCGAGTTCCCGAACTATCGCCAGCTCATCCCCGCCAGCCACCCCAACGTGGTCACGGTCGATCGGGAACCCCTGCTCGAGGCCATTCGTCGTGTGAAGATCCTTGCCCGCGATGCGACCCCGGTGAGGTTGACGATCGCAGCAGACGGGCTCAAGCTCACGGCGATCACCCAAGACGTCGGCAACGCAACCGAAGAGCTCGACGCGAGCGCAGAGGGTTCCGATCTCGTGGTCGCGTTCAACCCTGACTACCTCGCCGCTGGTGTCGAAGCGGTGTCGTCCGACCAGATCACGCTCTCGACGATCGATTCGCTGAAGCCGGCGGTCGTTCGCGGCGTGGGCTCGGACGACTACCTCTACCTGTTGATGCCTGTCCGCGTCCCGTGATCGGCGGCGGCGCCAGCTGTTGCGACGTGCCCCTCTCCCACGTGCCCCTCTCCGACGTGGCTCCCGACATCGCTCAGGCGTGGCCCTGCTCGAACTCGTCGATCGATCCGCGATGATCGTCACGCGGCTCGAGCTCGTCGACTACCGGAACTACGTGTCGGCGACGTTCGATCTGCGACCCGGCACGACGGCGGTGGTCGGTCTCAACGGCCAGGGCAAGACGAACTTCGCCGAGGCACTCGGATACCTGTCCACGCTCGACAGCTTCCGCGGGGCTCCTGCGGAAGCCCTCATCCGGGTCGGTGCCGACAGTGCCGTCATCCGCGCCTCGGTGCAACAAGAAGACGGGCGCGATGTGCTGGTGGAGGCCGAGCTGAACCGCTCCGGTCGGAACCGGGTGCTCGTGAACCGCCAGAAGCTGCCTCGCACTCGCGACTTGTTGGGGGTGGTGCGGGTGAGCGTGTTCTCGCCCGACGACCTGGCTCTGGTGAAGGAAGGCCCTGGTGAGCGGAGGCGTTTCCTCGACGACACGCTGGTCGCCCTGGCCCTCAAGTACGACGCGATGCGCCTCGAGCTCGATCGGGTGGTCAAGCAACGCAACACGCTGCTCAAGCAAGCCAACGGACGACTGGACGAGGCGGCCCAGATCACCCTCGACGTCTGGGATGCGAAGCTCGCACAGCTCGGCGATCAGTTCGGTCATGCTCGATCGGTGCTGGTGGCACGTCTCGATCCGATGGTGCAGGAGGCCTACGAGCACCTGGCCGGCACGGCGACGCCGATCGAGTTGCGCTACGAGCCGGCCTGGCGGCGGCGCGGTCTGGCGGCGGCCTTGTCGGACTCGCGTGTCGACGACGTTCGCCGAGGTGTGTCGACCATCGGTCCGCATCGCGACGACGTGGAGCTGTTCGTGAACGGCATGCCCGCACGCACGCACGCGTCGCAGGGCGAGCAACGCACCGTGGCGCTCGCGCTCCGCCTCGGTGCTCATCGGCTGATCACCGACCGCACGGGCAGCGCACCGGTGCTGATCCTCGACGACGTGCTGAGTGAGCTCGACGCACAACGGGCGACCGCACTGTTGCGCCATTTGCCTCCCGGCCAGGTCGTGTTGACCACCGCTGCGGCGCTGCCCGAGGCCGCCCATCCCGATTCGATCGTGCGCATCGTGGCCGGCACGGTCGACGCGCCGGGCGCCGACGTCGCCGATACGGTGGACCTCGATGGCGACTGAACCGGTTCCCATTCGCGATGCGCTCACGGGGGTCGTGCGGTCGTTGCGCGGACCCGAGTCGGCCAAGGCCGGCGCCGTGCCGTCGCAGGCGATGGGCGGTGTGTTCGGACGTTGGGACGAGGTGGTCGGACCGGCCATCGCCGCCCATGTGCAGCCGGTGAAGCTCGATGGTGATCGTCTGGTCGTCGAGGTCGACGACCCGGCGTGGGCCACCCAGTTGAAGTTCCTCGAGGCCGATCTGCGGGAGCGACTCCGCGAGGTCGTCGGGGCCGATATCCGGCAGTTCGAGATCAGGGTGAAACGCAGCTGACCGAGGGCCAGGCGGCCGCGTCTTCAGCCCGAGTGTCGGTCGGTCGTGACCTGGGGTGCGGGCGGTCCGCGGAGGCCGGGCCTCCACCTCTGTGAGGCACCCTCACGGTAGACTGGTCACCGTATTGCGGCCCTGTTCGAGGCACACACCGTGCCTGTGCCAGCAGCTCGCCGCCAACCACGACGGCGCAGGTCAGGAAGCATTTTCCGCCCGCGATCGTCTTCGTATCCAGTTGATGACTCGAGGTGTGAGTGTCCAGCGACACCAACAACGGAAACTCCGACTACGGGGCCAAGGACATCCAAGTCCTCGAGGGCCTCGATCCGGTGCGAAAGCGACCGGGTATGTACATCGGTTCCACCGGTCTCCAAGGTCTCCATCACCTCATCTGGGAAGTCGTCGACAACTCCGTCGACGAGGCGATGGCCGGCTTCTGCACCCGCATCGGCGTCACGCTCCTGGCGGGCGGTGGGTGCCGCGTCGACGACAACGGTCGTGGGGTTCCGGTCGACCCATACCCGTCCGGCCCGCACAAGGGCAAGAGCGCGGCCGAGGTCGTGCTCACCGTGCTGCACGCCGGCGGCAAGTTCGGCGGCGAGGGCTACAAGGTCTCCGGCGGTCTGCACGGTGTTGGCGTCAGCGTGGTCAACGCGTTGAGCGAACGCCTGATCATCGAGGTCGATCGTGGCGGTCGTCGATACCAGCAGGAGTACGCCAAGGGCGGCAAGCCACAAGGCGCGCTCGCCGACGTCGGCCCCACACCACCCAACACCCGGATCAACGGCACCACGGTCACGTTCTGGCCCGACCCCACGATCTTCCTGGCCGAAGGCACCGAGTTCGTGGCCCGAACGGTGCTCGAGCGATTGCAGACCATGGCGTTCCTCAACAAGGGCCTCGAGATCGTCTTCGAAGATCAGCGCGACGGCATGGCCCAGCAGGTCACGTACCAGTACAAGGGCGGCATCGTCGACTTCGTCAAGCACCTCAACATGTCGAAAGAGGCGCTGTTCAGCAAGGTTGCCCACTACGAGGACGAAGACAGCGAGGGCGGCCAGACCCTCGACATCGCGATCCAGTGGAACACCGGTTACCACGAGGGCATCCACGGTTACGCGAACGGCATCTCCACCATCGAAGGTGGCATGCACGTCGAAGGCTTCAAGACCGCCCTCACGGCCACGGTCAACAAGTACGCCAAGGCGAAGAACCTGCTGAAGGAGAAAGACGATCTCTTCCTCGGCGAGGACATTCGTGAGGGCATCACCGCGATCGTCTCGGTGAAACTGCGCGAGCCTCAGTTCGAGGGGCAGACCAAGGCCAAGTTGGGCAACGTGCCGATGCGTTCGTTCGTGCAGAAGGCCACCAACGAGCGCCTCGCCGAGTGGCTGGAAGAGAATCCCGCCGAGGCCAATCGGGTCGTCAAGAAGGCCCAAGCCGCGGCCCAGGCGCGCGTGGCTGCGAAGAACGCCCGCAACGCGATCCGCCGCAAGACGGCGCTCGCCGGTGCCGGCATGCCCGACAAGTTGAAGGACTGCTCGAGCGGCAACCCCGACGAGAGCGAACTGTTCATCGTCGAGGGCGACTCGGCCGGCGGTTCGGCGCTCAACGCCCGCGACCCGCGCACACAGGCCCTGCTGCCCATCCGCGGCAAGATCCTCAACGTCGAGCGCGCTCGGCTCGACAAGATGTTGAAGAACAACGAGGTGCAGAGCCTGATCACGGCGATCGGTGGCGGTGTGGGCGACGAGTTCGACGCCGCCAAGGCCCGCTATCACAAGATCATCCTGCTAGCCGACGCCGATGTCGACGGCAGCCACATCCGAACGCTGCTGCTCACGTTCTTCTATCGGCAGATGCGTCCGCTGGTCGAAGCCGGCTACGTGTACATCGCCCAGCCGCCGTTGTTCTCCACCGTGATCGGCAAGGAGAAGATCTACCTCAAGGACGAGCACGCCAAGGCGCTGTGGTTGGAAGCGCACCCGAACCACAAGAAGGAGTTCCAGCGCCTGAAGGGCCTGGGCGAGATGGACTGGCAAGAGCTCAAACCGACCACCATGGACGCCTCCACGCGCACGCTGTTGCAGGTGGAGGTCGAGCAGGCGGCGATCGCCGACGAGATGATGAGCGTGTTGATGGGCGAGAACGTCGATCTCCGCAAGAACTTCATCGTGACCAACGCCCGTGACGTGAGGAACCTCGACTTCTGATGAGCGACACCCCGAACCCCCCCGACGATTCCGATCTGCCCGACGATTCCGATCTTCCGTCGGGTCCCGACGGCG
>JAYUSX010000252.1:0-10266 GCA_043755475.1 Actinomycetota bacterium | reverse complement strand
AAGGTGCTGAGCGAATCGGAGCGGGACCAGGTGCCCTTGATCAGGACACCACCGGTGAACACCCACGCGTTTCCGCCGCCGATCGTCTGCGCCTCAGGGCTGCGCGAGTCGGCGGGGCTGGGGCGGTAGTCGACCTCCAGCACCACCACGTTGGCGGCATTCACCTGACCGAAATCGGTCTGGTGGGCCCTGCCACCCTGTTCGCGCAGATACGCGGTCGAGGCGCGGTCCCATGTCCAGGTCACGTTCACACCGTCCATCACCAGATCGACCCCAGCGGACTTCTCGCCGTTGAACGCCTCATCGGGCTCGCGGTAGGTGAACGGCGGCGGCGGCGGCGGGTTGAAGATCGGGGTGAACGCCTGGTACAGCTCGATCGCATCGCCGTACAGCGTGTGCTCGGAGTCCTCGTTGCCCCGCTTGGCGCGGAACATGCCGACGTTGCGCGTGGTGGTCGGGCTGAGGCTGATCAGTTCGCTGCCGTTGATCGCTCGGGTCACGCTCGGGTTGCCACCGCTCCATACGAACAGGGGCTGGACGAACGCTTCGAGCAGATCGACGTCCTGGGTGCGACCGGAGCGGATCGGCCCCACCTTCGCGGGTGCGTTGGTGTGGAACACCGCAGCGAAGCGCGTGAGGTTCTCGACGTTCTCCTCGAAGACGATGTCGGCACCGTTGAGGCCGAACTGTGGACGCGCCTGCGGGTGGTTGTCGATCTTGAACACCATGGCCGGCCGCGCCGCGATCACCTCGTCGTCGACGGGAAGGCCGGTGAGCGGCATGACGGGTCCGGCCACCTCGGCTTCGGTGGTCGTGGGCTCGACGATCTCGGTGGTTGAGGTGGTCTCGGTCACCGAGGCATCGGTGGTCGTCGACGCCACGGTGGCCGCGGTGGTCGCCGGGACCGACGACGTGGAGGGCGCCGGGTCGGCGTCGCCTCCTCCGCCACCGCAGGCCGCGAGGACGAGCGACCCGGCGACGAAGCCGGAGACGAGCCGGGCGCGGACGGCACGTCGACCGGACGCAGAGCGGGTGCGCGGTGAGATCACAGTTCCCTCAGCAAGGCGATGCGCTCTTCGAGCGGTGGATGGGTGTCGAACATTCGATGGATGCCACCGAGCCTGCCCCGATCGCCGACCCCTGCCATGGGTTGTTCGATCCACATGTGCGCGGTGGCGGTCGAAGCGGAGTGGGTGACGGTGGTGTCGTCGCGCAGCTTCTCGAGCGCCGAGATGAGCCCCGGCGGATACCGGGTCATCTGACACGCGCTCACATCGGCGAGGGTCTCGCGTTGACGACTGATCGTGGCCTGCATGGCCTTGGCCAGGATGGGAGCGAAGATGAGCAGGGCGAAGCCGACGAACGCGAGGGGGTTCGCACCGTTCTCCCGATCGCCGTTTCGTGGCACACGGCCACCGTTCCACCACATGAGCCGGATCGCAGTGTCGGTGAGGATCGCGATTGCGCCCACCAGGGTGACGGCCAACGTTCCGACCAGGATGTCGTAGTTGCGGATGTGCGAGAGCTCGTGGGCGAGCACTCCCTCGAGCTCGACTCGGTTCAACTTCTCGAGCAGGCCGGTGGTGACCGCAATCGCGGCATGCCGGGGATTTCGGCCGGTGGCGAAGGCGTTGGGGGCCGGGTCGTCGACGATGTAGATCCGCGGCTTGGGCAGACCGCTGGCGATGCAGAGCCCTTCGACGAGGTTGTGCAGTCGCTGGTACTGCTCGGGGTCGGCAGGATGTGCCCGACTGACCCGGAGGGCGATGGCATCGGCCTTCCAGTACGACGCGAAGGCGATCACTGCGGAGATGACGAGGGCGACGATCGTGCCCGCCAGGCCATAGCCGGTGAGGGCACCGATGCCGGCGCCGACGAGAGCGAGAAAGGCAACGAACCCGGCGACGAGCAACACGCTGCGCCGGCGATTCGCACGAATGAGTTCGAACATGACGGACGACAGGGTAACGGCGCGGGGCGCGACTGCACCGGCACCACACCTCCGACGGCGCCCGAACTGCCGGGAGCGCTGCTGCTCCGTGGCTGGTCAGAGGCCGCTGAGAGGCTGGTCAGAGGCCGCGCACAGACAGGTCAGAACCCGATCTTGGGCACTTCCCGGGCTGCTTCGTCGGCCTCGAAGTACTCGCGCTTGTCGAACTTGAGCAGGTTGGCGAAGATCACCGTCGGGAAGGCCTGGAGCTTGTTGTTGTAGTTCAGCACGGTGTCGTTGTAGAACTGCCGTGCGTAGGCGACGCGGCCTTCGGTCGCGCTCAACTCCTCTTGCAGGGCCAAGAAGTTCTGGTTCGCCTTCAGGTCCGGGTATGCCTCGGACAGTGCGAACAACTGGCGGAGCGCACCGGTCATCTGCGTGTCGGCGGCAGCCTGGGCATGCGGGTCGGTACCCGATGACATCGCCGCGTTGCGGGCTTGGATCACCGCATCGAGGGTCTCCTTCTCGTGCGCTGCATACGCCTTGACCGTCTCGACCAGGTTGGGGATGAGATCGATGCGTCGCTTGAGTTGCACGTCGATCTGCGACCAAGCGTTCTCGACCTGGTTACGGCTACGGATGAGGCCGTTGTACGTGACGATGGCGACGATCACGAGCAACGCGATGATGCCGAGGATGACCCAGGTCATGTCGATTCCTTCTCTCTGGAGATGCGCCTCGGGAGGAGCGACCGGCTTACGGCCGACCGAGCGCCCGCGCCAGCATACGAGACACGCGACGACGCTCCCGCGCGTCGTCCAGCATCCGTCGGCGCTCGTCGCGGTCGGCTGCGATGCGGCGATAGTGCGCGGCGTAGATGAGCGCGAGGCGCCGCATCGAGAACTCATCGGCGCGAACACCCCCGGCGGCCACCAGACGCGTGCGCAGATCGACGTCGTACAAGGCCCGCTTCAGAGCAGCGGCGAGCGCATCGACATGGCCCGGTTCCACCAGCACTGCATCGACGTCATCGGTCGCGACGTTGCGATACCCGTCGAGACCGCTGGCGACGATCGCTGTGTCGGCCGCCATCGCCTCCACCAGCACCACGCCGAACGACTCGCCGTGCAACGACGGTGCGCAGAACACCGTGGCGCCCTTGAGGCGAGCGATCTTGTCGGCATCGGTCACCCGGCCGAGCCATTCGATGCGACGGTCGTGGGCGTAGTCACGTTGCAGTCGGGGCGTGTCGGGCCCGGTACCCGCCACCCAGAGGCGCACGTCATCGGGGAGTTGCTGCATCGCGGCCAGCAGCACGTCGAGGCCCTTGCGCTCTTCGTGACGGCCGAGAAAGAAGATCGTCGGGCCATCGGTCGGGTGCGCCGCAGCGGAGGTGTACGCATCGAGTTCGACGCCGTTGAAGAGCACCTCGTACTCGCCACCGATGTAACGGTGCACCAGTTCCTCGGCGTCTTTCGACACCGCGACTCGATGTGCCAGACGGTGGCTCGCCGCCAGCACCGGCCGCCGCAGGTACTTGTAGGCAGAACTCTCGCCCGCCGAGTGGAAGGTGGCGATGATGGGTGCGGTGTGCAGCAGCGTGGCGGTCTGGGTGGGGCCGGGGATGAACGGTTCGTGCAGGTGCAGGACGTCGAACTCCTCCTCGGTGAGCGCCCGGATGGTTCGGAGCTGGCACGACGGATCGGGCGCCAACGGAGCGATCGAGCCGTTGACCGCATGGGGCAGGCTGTTGCCGAGCGGCGTGACGAAGGTGGCCGGCGGTGGCCCGTCACAGGGTGCCAGCACCCGCACCTCGATGCCCATCCGACGCAGTTCCCGGCTCAGCCCGAGCACCTGTGCCTGCACGCCTCCCGGGATCGACAGGCTGTACGGACACACCATGCCAACTCGGAGCAGGCGCGGCGTGTCGGTGACATCGGCCGACGCTGTCTCGTCGGCCGACCCAGTCCCATCGCCGCCGGGTGCCTCCATTCGGCCACGGTACCTGGCCGAGTACGGTGCCCGGTCATGACTCGACTTCCCGCGCTCAGCGTGATCGGCACCCCGACCAAGCGGACGGCCCTGTTGGAGGTGGCCGCCGAGGCCGATCGACTCGGGTTCGCCGGCCTGGCCAGCCCGGGCATCAACGGCAACCTGGCGTTGTGTGGTTCGCTCGCCCACGTCACCCACACGATCCCGTTCTGGACGAGCATCCAACCGATCTACCACTCGCATCACGGCGAGGTGGCCATCACCGCCGGGCACATCGCCGAGGTGAGCAATGGTCGTTTCCGGCTGGGGCTCGGCGTCAGCCATGTGCCCGCGATGGACCGTCTCGGGATCCACACCGGCAGGCCGCTCGGCGACATGCGCGCCTACGTCGCGGGCATCCGTTCGGCGTCGAGGGCGTCGGGCACGCTGCCACCGATCGTGCTCGCGACGCTGCGCGACAAGATGCTCGATCTCGCGCTCGAGGTGGGCGACGGCGCGGTGTGGGCGAACGCCTCCCGGACGTACATGCCGACACAGGTCGCCCGGGTGCCCGAAGCACGACGCTCCGCGTTCTCGCTCGCGAACATGGTGCCCACCGTGATCGACGCCGACCGCGACGCTGCTCGGGCGATCCACCGCCGCACGCTCGGTGGCTACATCGTGCTCCCCAACTACCGGAACTACTGGAAGCAGGCCGGTTATCAGGAGGAGATGGAGGCGATCGAGGCTGCACTCGCCGTCGGCGATCGCGACGCGCTGCCCTCGTTGATGACCGATCGATGGATCGACGACTGCACCATCTCGGGATCACCCGTCGAGGTGCGCGACCAGTTCGAGGCGTGGTTCGACACCGGCGTGCTGCCGATCGCGGTGATGTCGAGCACGAGCGGCGGACAACTCCACGCGATCGGTCAGTTGTTCGAGCTGTTCAGCTGACCTGCGACGAGTTCTCGTCCTGGCCGCTTGCGATGGCCTCGGGCCACGGCTCGCCGGGCAACGGACGAAGGAAGCAGTGGCTCGGCGGTGTGCTCAGGCCCTTCCACGCATAGGGATCGTGGCCGATCGGCACCACGGCGCGGTTGTCGAGGGTGGCCACCGACAAGCCGGGCACCTGTGCAGCCATGGTCCACGGCAGCAGCGACCAGCCGTTCAAGTAGTGGTTCACGAGGGCACGCCGGAAGCCGTTCGTGCGGTTCTTCGACGACCGGTGCAGCAGGTAACCGTTGAAGAACACCACCGACCCTGCCGCGACCTCGACCGGGATACCGGCGGCATCATCGAAGCCGTAGGCCTGATCGGAACTGTCGAACTCGTCGGGCCGGCCGTGCGCGCGGGTGGGATACAGGTACCCGTCGCGATGCGAGCCGGGAACCACCCAGAGGCACCCGTTGTCGACCGTGGCATCGTCGATCGCGATCCACGCACCGACGAGCGAGCGATCGCGCGTCGGGATGTACCGCTCGTCCTGGTGCCATGCCTGACCGGGCATCTCGGGCCCCTTGACGAACAGCATCGACTGACAACACTTGATCGATCCGTCCCAGTGCGGCAGGTGCGCCCCGGCGATCTGCGACACGACCGACGTCACCCCTTCGTGGTGCACCATCTCCATCGCGACCGGGCTCACCCAGTGAGGGAAGTGCACGGCGAGCAGATGGTGCGTGGCCTCGTCGTCATCGGCCCCGGCGGGCAGCGTGGGCGGATTCACGACCGGGTACTCGCCGCGGGCGAACCGGGCGGTGTCGGCGATCACGGCCGTCCGGTCGTCGGCGCTCACCAGATCGGGAACGACCAGGAAGCCGTGTTCGACGAACTGTGCACCCCATGACGTCTGGTCCATGGTGCTCAGCGTGGCACGGGCCGCGGGTCGATTCCAGCACGGGCGACGCACCAGGCCCACAACGCCTCGCGACGCTCGGCTGTGTCGCTTCGCGACGTGGTGGGCAGCCGATGAATGCTGCGCCGTCGCCGATCGAGCCAGAACGAACCGCTCCTCGCGAGCGCCTCGCTTCGATCGGTGGCGAGCCAGACGAGGGTGTCGACACCCTGTTCGACGGTGCGCAGGAGCGGGCCGACGATGGTTCTGAACGCGGGCAGCGACTCGGCCACACCAGGTGTGTCGGCCCAACCCGGATGCATCGCTTGGAACACGATGCCGCTTCCCGCGAAGCGCTCGGCCCACATCTCGTTCAACGTCACCTGCGCACGCTTGGCTCGGGCGTACTGCTCGGCCCCGCGATAGCTGGAGGCATCCATCTCCAGACCTTCGACCTCGAGCTTCGACGCGTACATGCCGCCCGACGACATCGTGATCACCCGCGAGGGAGCGCCTGCCCCCGCCGCTGGCACCCGGAGCGCTGGAAGCAACAGCGCGGTCAACAGGAACGGGCCCACGACCTGGCTCGCCACGGTGGCCTCGGTGCCGTCCTCGGTGACCCTGCGTTCGTTCGAGAGGGCTCCTGCGTTGTGGACCAGCACGTCGATCGACGAGTGGCGAGCGAGCAGCCGTTCGGCCATCGATCTGACCGCGTCGAGATGTCCCATGTCGGCGACCTCGTGCTCGATCGAGCCGGTGCCCGCGGCCGCCAGATCCGCCGCGGTCGCCGCGGTGCGCTTCGAATCGCGGCCCGTGATGATCACGGTGGCACCGAGATCCGCGAAGGCCTTGGCTGCAGCACGCCCGAGCCCCGACGTCGCGCCCGTCACGACGACCACCTTGCCGACGAGCGCCTCCGGTGTCGGTGGGGTCCATCCGTCCACCCTCGACCGCACGTCGTGACCGAGTCGCGTGAAGCTCGTGACCACCGGAGCCTCGAGCACGACGTCGATCGCCCTGCGCAGCCCGTCGCCGACGGTCGTCATCGCCACACCATCTCGTCAGTCTGCCATCTCGTCGATCTGTGGTCTCTTCGGCGGGTCATCTCTTCGATCGGTCATGTCGCTCGTCGCTCCACCTCTGCGCGCCGGGCAACCAGCACGGCGAACGTGCTCGGCGGTCTGCGTCGGTGCAACCTCGCCGACCACGGCCGCCACGCCCACCTCCACCCGTACCAGGTGCGATGACGGTGCCAGAGCACGTGCAGGTCGCGTTCCAGCGAGGCCAACATCGACGGCGTGAGGTACTCGATCGATGCGATGGAGTCGGACCTCGTGCCGAAGCGCTGCTGGAAGGCCGCATGCCGCTCGGCCACCATCGCTCGGCCTGCCGAGTCGGTGGCGTAGATGGGCGTCTCCATCGCCACGATCCGTCCATCGGGCGCCAGCACACGAAGCGCTTCGGTCAGGGTGCGCAGGTAGTCGGTGGAGTAGTGCAGGGAGGCGTTGAACACCACCACGTCGGCCACACCGTCGGCGAAGGGCAATGCGTCCATCTCGGCCTGGTAGCGGGGTAGCTCCCGTTCGAAGTGCCTCGCCGCGCCGAGACCGTCCTCGTCATCGACGGTGAGGTCGATCGCGTGAGGTTGGTGACCCATCTCGGCGAGCCGATTCGACAGCCATCCGACGCCGGCGCCCACGTCGAGCACCACCAACGACCTGCCCCCGACGACCGCCGGAGCGAACACCTCGTCGCGCACCGTGGCCCAGGTGCGGCAACGGATCCGCCACTGCCACTCGATCGGCCCGCCGATCGTCGGCTCCGGCAGACGGCCGAAGTACTCGGGATCTGCGCTGGCTCGCCCCTCGGCCTTGCGCACCGAGGTGTAGTCGGCGAGGAACGTCGCGAAGTGCGCCGCTCGGGTAGCGGGGAGCAGACGGCTGATTCTGTCGACCGTGGGGTACTCCTCGTCGCACCGGGTGCAGGTCGACCCGCCGACGCGTGGTCGCAGCGCACCATGACAGACCGGACACACCGGGTCGATCATCGTCGCACGAGTTCGAGCACGTAGTGGTCGGCGAGACGAACCGCGGCCGGCCACGACTCGACGCGGCGCTCCCACTGGTCGAGTCGTCTCAGCACGCGAGGGTGCCGCCGCATCACAGGCTCGACGTACGACGGTGGCACCAGCGCCCCCACCGCGTAGCTGCCGCGCACGTCGAACCATGGAGCGAACGTCCGCGTCGTGGCTCCGATCGAGGGATAGCGGATCGACATGCCGCGCCACGGTGCGGTCGTGCGCAGCCTGCGAAACGCCTTCGACGGCCGGCCGTGCAGCAGGTACCACCCCCACTCCCATGGCACCACCGGCCCCATCACGCACAGCACCACCACGCCACCCGGCCGCACCGCGGTGGCCAGACCGAGCGCCACGTCCGCGAGGTCGCCGACGCAGTTCAGGCCGCCGAAGTTCGACAGGGCGCCGTCGAACGGGCCGAGTGGTTCGGCGAACTCACGGATGTCCTCGGCGCGGCACACGCGAGCGTCGATGCCTCGCTTCACGGCGACCTCGACCATGCCCGGGGCAGCATCGGTGGCGATCACGTGCACGCCCCGAGCTTCGAGCCATGCCGCATCCACGCCCGTGCCGCAGTTCAGCTCGAGCACGCGGTCGCCCTTCGAGAAGACCCGGCCGAGATGGGCCCACACAGCCGATCGCATCACCGCACCGATGGAGGTGTCGGTGAAGGTGTCGTCGTACGATCCTGCGATCGCGCTGAACGCGTCGACCTCCAACTCAGACCTCGACCTCGTCGGCGGTCGACAGCAATCCCAGCCGAGCCGACTCGGCGACCGCTCCCTTCGCGGCGGCACCAACAGGGTCGCTGTCGCGTAGGCGGTGCGCGTCGACGGCGTTGTAGAGCCACTCGTCGGCGTACTTGTAGTACCGGCGCGAGTGGCGTCCGAGGATCGTGTGGTCGCGATCGGACACCTGGTTCCAGTCGCCGTTCAGGACGATCTTGTGCTTCACCTTCTCGAAGAAGCCGGTGTTCTTGATCGGGTAGGCGACCGTGGTGAAGAAGACGTCGGGGTCGGCGATCTTCACGTGCTCCACCGTCTGGGCGATGTCGTCGTACTCCTCACCGTCGTAGCCCCACATCAGGAACATCCCGACCTCGATGCCGTTCTGCTTGGCGAGCTTCGTGGCGAGCTGGACCTCTTCGACCTTCACCCCGCGTTGCATCGCGTCGAGGATCCGCTGACTGCCGCTCTCGGAACCGATCCAGATGCGATAGCAGCCCAGGTCGGCGAGCGCCTTGGCCACCTCTTCCTTCTTCATCCGGTCGGCCCGGGTGATCGTCTCGAACGGGATCTTCAGGCCGCGCCGGCGCATCTCGGCCTCGTACTCGAACAGCCACTTGTGGCTGATCGTGAACACGTCGTCGGCGTACCACACCTGTTCCGGGCCGTATCGCTCGACGATGTGCTCCACCTCGGCCGCGCAGTCGATCGGGTTGCGACGACGGTGTGAGAAACCGAACACGGCGTGGCTGCACCAGTTGCACTTGTACGGACACCCACGGGCGGTGATCAGGTTCACCGATCCCATGCCGTGATGTGTGCGCCACACATCGACGTAGGCAGGGATGTCGATCGCCTCCCGATCGGGCCACGGGATGCTGTCGATGTCGGCGATCTTGTCGCGACTCTCGTTGTGCACCACGCGCCCGTCCTCGTCGCGGAAGACCGTGCCGGCCACCCCGTGCAGGCGATGCTTGCCCTTGTCGCGCAGCACGGTGATCAGTTCGGCCGTGGTGGCCTCACCCTCCCCCACCACCACCACGTCGGCACCGCGCTCCAGGTAGTCGTCGGGATAGTTGGCACTCTCGGGTCCACCCAGCACCACGGTCCAGCCATATCGGTGGGCCTCTTCCGCGACCCAGATCGCGTTGGTTCGGGTCATCAGGTTGGTGTAGATGCCGACCACGCCCCCGGGCGTCGCCGCAAGGCGCGCGGTCATCTCCGGGCGCGACGAGAAGGTGGTGTCGAACACCTCGACGTCGAAGCCATCCCGCTTCAGGTACGCGCTGAGGTACAGCAGTCCGAGCGGCGGGTAGGGCTTCATGATCTCGCGCTCTTTGGGGTCGTCCCACAGGAAGTACCCGTGTGTCAGCAGGATGTCGGCCATGGTTCCTCCGTACGGATGGTGGCGAGGTCGCGTGCCAGTCGTTCGAGTGCGCCGGCGGCGTCGTCGGGTGACGGCCCTCGATGCAACACGAAGGTGGGGCGGCTGAGCAGGTCGTCGACCCATGCGCCATCGAGGTGGTCGCGCTCCACCGGCAGCGATGCATCCCAGAAGCGACGCTGCGCCTCGTCGCGATCGATCGTCCGCACCTGCAGCGTCGGATCGGGATCGAGCAGCACGACGGCGTGGATCGCATGCGTGATGTGGCGGCGTTCCGACGGCGGCACGACCGGCAGCTTCCATGCTTCGGCCGATGTGTGCGGCACGAGCTCGATTCCGGCG
>JAYUSX010000251.1:0-10277 GCA_043755475.1 Actinomycetota bacterium | reverse complement strand
GACGAGCCTCGGGTCGAACGGGTGGGCCATCGGCCGGGAGCTCAGCGAGACCGGGGGCGGAGTGCTGCTCGCCAATCCCCATTTCCCGTGGGAGGGGGAAAAGCGCCTGTGGGAGAATCATCTGACCCTCACGAGCGACCCGTCGATGAACGTGTACGGCGCCACCCTCTCCGGCGTGCCCGGCGTGCTGATCGGATTCAACGAACACGTCGCGTGGACCCACACGGTGTCGGCGGGAAACCGGATGACGCTGTACGAGCTGGCTCTCGTTCCCGGCGATCCGACCAGCTATGTGTACGGCGACACCACCAAGGCGATGGCCTCGACCGACATCACCGTCGCGGTGCTGCAGGAGGACGGGTCGCTCGACGAGGTGACCCGCACGATGTGGGCCAGCCATTACGGCCCGATGATCGAACTGCCCTTCGGCTGGACCGCTGACAAGGCGTACACCTTCAGAGATGCGAACCTGGGCAACAGCGACGTCTTCCGCCAGTTCTTCGGCATGGCGACAGCGCAGAGCCTCGGCGAGTTCATCGACGTCCACCGCACCGCGAACGCCATTCCATGGGTGAACACGATCGTCGCCTCGGCCGACGGTCGTGTCTGGTACGCAGACGCTTCGGCCACGCCGAACCTGTCGGCAGACGCTGTGGCGGCCTGGCAGGCCGCAACCGCGGTCGAAGGATCGACCGCATCGCTGGTTCGACAGAACGGAGCGGTGTTGATGGACGGATCGAATCCGGCCAACGAGTGGGTCGATGACCCATCGGCCACGCGACCCGGGATCCTGCCGTTCGATCAGCAACCACAGCTCGAACGAGCCGATTACGTGTTCAACGCCAACGACTCGCACTGGCTGGCCAACCCACAGCAGTTGCTCACCGGGTACTCGCCGCTGACGGGTGCCGAGGGTGTGCCTCAGTCGGCGCGGACTCGCATGAACGCCGTCCTGCTCGCCGACCCGGCGGTGCGCGGCGAGGACGGCCTGCTGTCGGCTGCGGAGGTGGAAGCAGCGATCATGTCGCAGCGATCGATGCATGCCGAACTGCTGCTCCCCGGGGTGCTGAACGCGTGCGCTCGCACCACACTCGTGATCGTCGACGGCAAGCCGTACGACATCGCACCAGCATGCGCGGTGCTCTCACGGTGGGACGGGCGCTACACCGCAGACGCCCGCGGTGCGGTGCTGTGGCGTGAGTACCTCGGTCTGTTCTCCCGCGACGACCGGCTCGATGCGGGCGCTCTCTATCTCGACCCGTTCGATCCGGCCGACCCTGTCGGCACTCCCAACAATGTCAACGATCGACGCGACGTCGACCTCCTGCAGAACCTCGGCATCGTCGCGAAGGCGTTGACCGCCATCGGCATCCAACTCGACACTCCGTTGGGCGAGCTGCAGGTCGACGGCAGGCTGGTCAGCGCGCCTCCCGGCGTCCCAGGCGGCACCGGCACCGACGGCACGGCCAGCGTGGTCGGCTGCTGCGCAGGCGGCAACACCCTCGGACCGGTCGGTGACCCTGGCGAGCGCGGCGACGTGCTGTCGTTGCGCGACGGTCGCTATCCGGTGACGACCGGCAACAGCTTCATGATGGTCGTCGCCTACGGCCCGGATGGTCCGAGCGCTCGTGCCGTGCTCACCTACGGCCAGCCCGACGAGGCGACCGATCCGAACTTCACATCGCAGACAGCCGTCTACGCGAGCGGCTCGCTGCGCGCCATCCGGTACACCCCCGAACAGATCGCCGCCGACCCGACCGCCGAGACCACCGAGGTACGGGCCCCGCGTTGACTCGCCTGTCCCAAACCCTCCGAGCAAGACCCTCGGAGGAACGCTCCGGAGGAACGCCTCAGCGAGAAACTCGGTCAGTGGTAGAAGGGGTTCTCGCCGCTGGCGTGATCGGTGAGGTCCTTCACGCGCTCGATGCCGGGGACCTGCTCGACGAGCATGGTCTGCACGCCGTCGAGCATCGTCATCCGGCTCATCGAGCAACCGTGGCAGCCCCCACCCATGGTGAGGTAGGCGGTGCCTTCGCCGTCATGGCCGACGTAGGTGACGAAGCCTCCGTGCGCAGCGAGCGCCGGATTGACCTCACCGGCGACCACTGCTTCCACTTCGGCGCTCAGCTCGTCGTCGCGTGTGAGCCCTTCGATGGTGGGCACCAGCGGCTTGTTCGGGTTTCGGATGACGAGACCCTGGCTGTCGCTTCGGTCGAGCACCGCACCCTGCAAGGAGTCGAGATCCTTGGCCGGCACGATGACCTTGAGCTCGGCGCCGGCTGCACTGACGTGCGTACGAACCTCGTCGCTGAACGCAGCCTTGGTGACGACGTCGAAGCTGAGGTCGTAGCGGAAGTCCTCGCCCGGACCGCTCACGATCTCGAGTCGGAGGCCGAGCCGATCACCATCGGGCTCGTCGTCGCGCAGCTGCACGAGCTCGGCGTGGGCCTCGACGGTGACCGAGATGATCAGGGCACTCGTGGACGTGTCGGTCTCGGGGGCGAGGGGGCTCACGTCACGAAGGCTATCGGTGGGCCGCGTCGATCTCCGGTGTCGCAGATCTCCGGTGTCGCAGATCTCCGGTGTCGCGGGCGGGCTGGGCATCGTGCCGGGCTCACCCTCCGCCGTTGCACTCGATCCGTTGACCGGTCACATAGCCGGAGCCGGGGCTGCACAGCCAGAGCACGACATTCGCGACGTCGAGCGGTTGACACACCCGTCCGAACGGCGAGCCGGCGTCGAGTGCGCGCAGGTCAGGCATGTCGCGGTTGCCGGTGAACGCTCGCGCCAAGCGCACGCCCATGTCGGTCTCGACGAGGCCCGGCGCCACCACGTTGACGTGGACCCCGTGCGGTCGCTCTTCCTTCGCCAAGGTGAACGCGAGAGCTTCCATCGCCGCCTTGCCCATGTTGTACGGCGCGCCGTTGGCACTCATCGACGATGTCGCCACCGACGAGATCATCACGATGTCGCCGCGTCCGGCCACGCCGGGCCGGTCGGCGCCCGCGGCGCGGATCCTGATGTGTGGCAGCGCCACCCGTGACAGATGGTGCGGCCCGAACGCGTGCGTGGCGACCACGCGGATCATCTCGTTCGGGTCGGTGTCGATCACCGCACGCCCACGCGAGGCGATCCCTGCGTTGCAGATGAGGGTGTCGAGCCCTCCGAAATCGGCCACCACGGCCGCCACCATCGATGCGCACGCGTCGGGGTCGTCGACCGACGCCTCGTATGCGCGGGCGACTCCGCCGGCCTCCTCGATCGCTGCGACCGTGTCGTCGGCGGCTGCTCTGTCGGCGCGGTAGTTCACGGCGACCGATGCACCCTCGGCCGCCAGCAGCTCGCTGATCCCCCGTCCGATGCCTCGGCCGCCACCCGACACCAACGCGATCCGACCGTCCAACTGTCCCATGACGCACTCCCCCACGAGTCCGGTTCATGTCCCACCCTTGTGGAACTCATCGACCGCAGTGGCAACCTAGACGAGTGAACGAAGGCAGCAAGAAGGCGATCACCGCAGCGTTCTTCGTCAACCTGGGCATCGGCGATACGACGTCCGGTGCAGGTCGAGTGTCCCCTCGTGGCATCAGCGCGTGAGCATCCCCACCACCTCTTCCCGGTCGCTTCGTCGTCGGCGCGGCTCCGCCAAGTCGCTGGGATTGATCGCCATCTGCGGTGCGATCGTCTTCTTCAGCCTCGGCTCCACGATCGTGAAGAAGGCCGGCATCCCCGGCCCGACGATGGCCTTCTACCGGATGCTGCTCACCACGGGCCTGTGGACCGTCATCCTGCGCGGCACCGAGCACCGGTGGATCACGCGAGCTGAACTGCGCAAAGCGCTCGTTCCGGGCATCGTCTTCGGCCTGAACATCACCCTGTTCTTCACCGGGGTCACCAAGACCAGCGTCGCCAATGCCGAGTTCATCGGAGCGCTGACACCGGTGATCCTGGTGCCGGCGGGCGCGATCCTGTTCAAGGAACGGATCAACACCCGCGCGTTGTGGTTCGGCGTGGTCTCGTTCGCCGGACTCATGCTGGTGCTGTTCAACGTGCCGTCCAACGGAGCGGCCACCTGGACCGGCAACCTGATCATCGTCTGCGCGATGTTCTCGTGGGCCACCTATCTGCTCACGAGCCGACGGCTGAGGGCCGAGATGTCGGTGCAGGCGATCCTGACCGCCGTGATGATGATCGCCTCGGTGACCGTGTTCCCGTTGGCGCTGTTCAGTGGGAACCTCGACGGGCTCACCATGCACGCCGTGCCCTACGTCGTGCTGCTCGCGGTGATGACCGGCACCGCCGCCCACGGCTTCATCGTCTACGCGCAGCACACCGTGCCCGTGGGCACGATCAGCATCATGCAGGTCGCGCAACCGGCGCTGGCTGTGGTGTGGGCATACCTCATCCTCGATCAGACGATTCGCCCGGTGCAGGTGATCGGCATGGCGCTCGTCCTGTCCGGTCTGGCCGCCGTGGTCACCCTGAGCCGTCGACCGTTCGCCCCCATCGACGCTCCCGCGCTCCCCGAGAGCTAGGACGGGATAGGCTCTGTTCTGCCTGCGGGCACACGACATCTGCATGAAACACACCTGGGGAGCTCGCGGGAACGGCGGGCTGAGAGGGTGGCCGACCGCCACCGACCCACGAACCTGATCTGGGTAATGCCAGCGGAGGGATGGGAATGGAAACGTCGATCTCCGACGCCAGGAGCGTCGCACTCGTCATCGGTGGCGGACCCGTGCGCGGACCCGACCGCGAGTTCGATGCCGTCATCGCGGCCGACAGCGGCCTCGATGTCGCACTCGCCGCCGGCTTCCACCCCACGCACCTGGTGGGCGACCTCGACAGCATCTCCGCCGATGGTCTCCGGTGGGCCGAGGCGAACAGCGTGCCGCTCGAACGCCACCCCACCGACAAGGACGCCACGGACACGGCGCTCGCACTGATGAAGGCGACCGAACTCGGGGCGCACCACCTCGTTGTGTTCGGCGGCGTGGGCATCGACCGCTTCGATCACCTCATCGGCACCATGGTCGCGCTGGGCGATCCAGCGCTGTCGAACCTGCAGTCGATCACCGCTCACCTCGGCGCGAGCACCGTCTCGGTGGTGCATCCTCGTCGATCCGTGACACTCGACCTGCCGCGCAGGCATGTGTTCTCGCTCGTGTCGATGCACGGTGCGTGCCGTGGTGTGGAGGTGCTCGACGCTCGCTGGCCGCTCCGCGACGCAACGCTCGACATCGGCACCACGCGCGGCATCAGCAACGAGTCGCTCGGTCGCCACATCCACATCTCGTGCACCGCTGGCGTGCTCACGATCATCGTGCCACGACCCAGCGGCGACCTCACGGCCACCGTTGCCGCTGTCTCCACGGAGCGCTCGTGAACCCGACATCTGCTTCATACCTCCACCGTCGTGGCACGTCGACCATCCGCCACGGCGGTCGCGCCATCGCGATCGGCGGGCTGCTGGCGCTGGGTGCCGCAGCATGCGCGAGCGGCGACGCCGGCACCACGACGGGCCGAGCTGCGACCATCACCCTCGTTGCCTACGACTCGTTCCCCACCGAGGGCACCACCCTCAACGACGCGCTCGAGTCGTTCACCGCCCGCACCGGCATCGAGGTCGAACTCGTGATCGCCGGCGACACCGGAGCGATGGTCAGCAAGGCCGTGCTCACGGCCGGCAATCCGGAGGGCGATGTGATGTGGGGCATCGACAACACCCTGCTCTCGCGTGCGTTGCCTGCGTTCGAGCCATATCTGAGCACCGAACTCGGCGCGATCGATCCACGCCTCACCGAACTCGTCCCGAACGGTGAACTGACCCCGGTCGACTTCGGCGACGTGTGCGTGAACGTCGACCTCGAGTGGTTCGCCGAACGCGGCGTCGATCCGCCCGAGACCTTTGCCGATCTGGTCGATCCGATCTACGCCGATCTGCTCACGGTGCAGAACCCTGGCTCGTCGTCGCCAGGTCTGGCCTTCCTGCTGGCCACGGTGGCCGAGTTCGGCCCCGACGGTTGGCAGCCGTACTGGGCCGATCTGCGCGACAACGGCGTCGAGGTCGTGGATTCGTGGACGACCGCGTACTACGAGCGCTTCAGCGGGTCGAGCGGCAACGGCCCGCGGCCGCTGGTGGTCAGCTACGCCAGCAGCCCGCCGGCCGAGGTGATCTTCGCCGACCCGCCGCGCGACGATGCGCCGACATCGGCAATGACGGCGACGTGCTTCCGACAGGTGGAGTTCGCAGGGGTGCTGGCCGGCACGGAGCAGCCCGACCAGGCCCGACAGCTCGTCGACTTCCTGGTCTCGACGCAGTTCCAACGAGAGGTGGCGCTCAACTTGTTCGTGTGGCCGTCACGCACCGACGTCGAACTCCCCGCGGCGTTCACCGACTTCGCCGCAGTCGTCGACTCCCCGCTCTCGGTCGATCCGGCCGACATCGAAGCCAACCGCGAGGAGTGGGTGGACGCGTGGACGCAGATCGTCGTGCGCTGACCCGCCGGCCCGTGGGCATCGACCTGCCGCGGACCGTGCGAATCGGTCTGCTCGCCGTGCCCTTCGCGTTCTTGAGCGTCTTCTACGCCTGGCCGCTCGTGACGCTGGCGACCGAGGTGGTCGACGGCTCGACGATCGAGGCCACGCTGCGACGGCCCGGGCTGGCCCACGTGTTGTGGTTCACGTGCTGGCAGGCCGTGGTGAGCACGGCATGCACGATCGCCGTGGGACTGGCCCCGGCCTACCTCGTCGCCCGGTGGGACTTCCCGGGCCGGCGAGTGCTGATCGCGTTGCTCACCGTGCCGTTCCTGTTGCCGACGGTGGTGGTCGGCGCCGCCTTCATCGCGTTGCTGCCCGATCGACTGGAGCGATCGGCGTTCGCCGTGGTGCTCGCGCACGTGTTCTTCAACGTCGCTGTGGTGGTGCGTGTCGTGGGTGGTGTGTGGTCCCAACTGCCCACCGATCTGATCGCGGCTGCACGAGTGCTCGGCGCGAGCCCGTGGCGCGCGACGCGTGAGATCACGCTGCCTTTGCTGCGGCCCGCGCTCGTTGCCGCAGGGTCGATCGCGTTCCTGTTCACGTTCACCTCTTTCGGAGTCGTCCAGATCCTCGGTGGCCCGACACGAGCGACGATCGAGGTGGAGATCGCCCGGTTGGCCACCCAGCTCGGCGACGTCGGTGGTGCTGCCGTGCTGTCGGTGATCCAACTCGCACTGCTGGCCGCGATCGTCGGTCTCTCCGTGCGCATGCAGCGGCGATCCGCAGTGTCGATCGGGTTGCGCGTTCAGGCCACACCGCGGCCCCGCACCTTTCGTGCCCGAGCCGCGGTGTCCGCCGCTGCGGTCGCCACCGCAGCGCTGGTCGCCACGCCGATGATCTCGCTGGCGGTGTCGTCGGTGCAACCCGGGGGGAGGTGGTCGCTGGTTGCGTGGCGCGACCTCGGGCGCCCGACAACTCGACCGGGTGCAGACCTCGGCGTCGATGCGCTCGGAGCGCTCGGCGCCTCGGCGCGCGCAGCCGTGCTCGCCACCGTGTTGGCCGTAGCCATCGGGGTGCTCGCCGCGCTCGCGATCGCGTCGACCCGCGCCGGAGGTCGCCTCCTCGACATCGGCTCCATGTTGCCGCTGGGCACCTCGGCGCTCACGATCGGCTTCGGCATGCTGATCACGTTCGACCACGCGCCCGTCGACTGGCGGAGCGAGCCATGGCTCGTGCCCGTCGGCCATGCCCTCGTGGCGGTGCCGTTCGTCGTGCGTGCCGCCCTCCCAGTGCTGCGCGCCCGCCCGCCGGGCTGGCGCGAGGCAGCGGCGGTGTTGGGAGCATCACCGATTCGTGCCTGGTGGGAGATCGACGTCCGCCTGTTGCGCCGGCCGATGCTGGTGGGCGCCTGCTTTGCCGCAGCGGTGTCGTTCGGCGAGTTCGGGGCCACGACGTTCTTGAGCCGGAGCGGCGAGGAGACGCTGCCGATCGCGATCGCTCGGCTGCTCGGTCGTGCCGGCGACATCCCGCGGGCCCAGGCCTCGGCGCTCGCTCTCGTGCTCGCCGCGGCCACCACGGTCGTCCTGGTGGGGATCGAGCTGCTCGATCGTTCCTCGACATCGGCACGTTCGTCCCTGGCACCCTCGTCCCTGGCACCCTCGTCCCCGGCACCCTCGTCCCCGGCACGCTCGGGAGGTGACGATGCTCGCCGTCCGTGACGTGTCGGTGCGCTTCGGAGCGCGAACCGTCCTCGACCGCATCAGCTTCGAGCTCGCCGATCGACAGATCGTGGCCCTGCAAGGTCCGTCGGGGTGCGGCAAGAGCACGTTGCTCCGCGTGATCGCCGGTCTGCTGGCACCCGACGAGGGCACCGTCGAACTCGACGGCCGCGACATCACTGCGCTCCCACCCCATCGGCGACACATCGGGCTCGTGTTCCAGGACGATCAGTTGTTCCCACATCGCGATGTGGCGGCGAACATCGAGTTCGGTCTCCGGATGCAGCGGATGCCGAGTGCGGCACGGGCGGCACGCGTGGCCGAGTTGCTCGAACTCGTCGGTCTCGATGGGTTCGGCCGTCGCTCCGTCACATCGCTCAGCGGCGGCGAGGCAAAGCGCATTGCACTCGCACGTTCTCTCGCTCCCGCACCCCCGTTACTGCTGCTCGACGAGCCGCTCGCCGGTCTCGACGTGGCGCTCCACGACCGTCTCGCCGATGACCTGCATCGAGTGCTGCGCGCCACCGGCACCACCGCGCTCATCGTCACCCACGACCCGGCCGAAGCCCGTGCCATCGCCGATCGGGTGGTCACGCTTGCCGCACTCTCGGATGGCGCCGCGTAGAGTCAGCCAGCGATGAGCAACGACCTCCGGATCGGCTTTCTCGGCGCCGGCCTGATCGCCACGTACCACTCGAAGAGCCTTCGCCGAAGTGGCGTCGAGGCGTCGTTCGGCGTCGTCCGAGCCGGCGTGTTCGACCCCGATCGAGACCGAGCCGAGGCGTTCGCCGCAGCGTCCGGCCACGACGTCTGCGATTCGGAGGACGACGTCCTCGAGGGCTGCGACGCGGTCTACATCTGCACGTGGACCAGCGAGCACCCTCGCCAGGTGGCCAAGGCGATCGAGCGCGGTCGGGCGATCTTCTGTGAAAAGCCGCTCGCCGTCAACACCGAGATCGCCGAGCTGATGGCCGACCAGGTCGCCGCGGCAGCACTGATCAACCAGGTGGGCCTCGTCCTCCGACGCTCGCTGGCCTACAACTGGGCCAAGCACCTGATCGACGACCCGAAGGCGGGTCGGGTGATGACCGTGGTCTTCCGCGACGATCAGTTCATCCCGATCCAGGGTCACTATGCATCCACGTGGCGCGCCGACAAGGCGCTCGTCGGCGCCGGCACGCTCCTCGAGCACAGCATCCACGACGTCGACATGCTCCGCTTCCTCGTCGGCGACATCGACCGGGTGAGCGCCAACACGGCCAACTTCCACGGGCACGACGGCATCGAGGACGTCGCCAGCGCCTCCATCGGCTTCGTCGGGGGCGCGACCGGCACGCTCACGAGCGTGTGGCACGACAACCTCGCCCGCCCCAGCCTTCGCCGCGTCGAGGTGTTCTGCGAGCGCCGCCACATCGTGATCGAAGGTGACGACTGGTACGGACCGGTCTCGTGGACCGACAGCGATGGCGTCACTGGCTCGCTGGAGGGCGAGGTGCTCGAGGCAGCGGCACTCCCGCTGCTCGACGGCTCGATGAACCCCGACGGCGAGTTCGTGCGCTCCGTGGCGAGCGGCCGGCCCGCCCACCCCGACTTCGCCACCGCGGTGCACGCCCACCGGATCGTCGATGCGATGTACCGGTCGGCCGCCTCCGGTGGCGAGCTGGTGCGCGTCACGAGATGAGCGCGACCAGATGAGCCCGACGGGCAACACGACCGGCGATCCGGCGCGACCCACGAGCTGGCAGGTCGTGCCGGTCTCCACCGAAGACACCTACGCGGTGCGTCTCGCCGTGCTGCGCGCCGACACCCCGACCAAGGAGGTGTCGTTCCCCCAGGACCGGGCACCCGGCGCGGTCCATCTCGGCGTGTGGATCGAGAGTGAGCTGGTGGCGACCAGCACATGGGTGCCGTGCGACGCACCCGACGGCACGTCACCTGCCGTTCAGCTGCGCGGCATGGCGACGGCAGCGCGCCTGCAAGGAATGGGCATCGGTGCCTCCCTGATCGCTGCGGGGCGAGCGCATGCGGCAGGGATCGGAGCCGTCGCCGTGTGGGCCAACGCACGAGACAGCGCTCTGG
>JAYUSX010000250.1:0-4121 GCA_043755475.1 Actinomycetota bacterium | reverse complement strand
CGAGCTGCTCGACACAACCCTTCGGGGATCCGGGCGTGTTGCAGATGATGGCGTCACCACGGATGCCGGCCACACCGCGCGACAGCCGTCCCAGCGGGCTGATCAGCCGCATCGCCTCGGCGAGGCCGGGCGCCTCACGCTCGATCACCAGCCGTGTGCCTTCGGGGGTCTGATCGCGAGGTGCGAAGCCGGTGCCGCCAGTGCTGACGATCACGCCGGCGAAACCGTCACTCATCGCCCGGAGCATCTCGGCCACGGCCTCGGCGCCGTCGGCCGTGACGCAGTGGTCCGTCACGTCGAAGCCGGCACCGGCCAGCTGAGCGACGAGCGCCCGGCCGCTCACGTCGTCGCGCGTGCCGTGCACCACGCCGTCGCTGACGGTGAGGACCTTCGCCTTCGGAGCCTCGACCTGATGTTCGTGTTCGCTCATGACACCCGACGGTACCGAACGAGCACCATCCCGTCGGTGTCGTCGTCGTGGGGAAGCACTCGCCACCCCCGCGCATACGGTCGCCACATTCCCTCGGGCCGTCGTGCATCGATCTCGAACCCGTCGGGGATCGGATGATCGATCGACTCGGCAGCGGTCAGCGTGCACACGCTGTAGACGAGCGTGCCCCCTGGGGAGACCAACCCGGCGGCGCTGGTGAGCAGGCGACGTTGCAGGTCGGCGAGCTCGTCGATCGTCGAGGGTTGGATGCGCCAGCGCGAGTCTGCCCGTCGGCGCATCGCCCCGAGGCCGGAGCATGGCGCGTCGAGCAGCACCCGATCGAAGCTGGCGGCCACGAAGGGAGGACGGGTCCCGTCGGCGCACACGGCAACGCCATCGGCGCCCACGCGGGCGATGTTGTCGCGAATCAGACCGCTCCGAGCCACCGACACGTCGGCCGCGACCACGAATGCCCCGCGTTGCGTGGATCGGGCCGCCATCGCGGTCGCCTTGCCCCCAGGAGCCGCGCACAGATCGAGGACGATCTCCCCCGGACGCGCCTCCACCGCGGCGGCCACCCACTGCGACGATCGATCCTGCGTGTAGCCGTCGTCGCGGACCGACACCGGGGGCGGCTCGTTCATGCGCGCCAGCGCGACGCCGGCTTCGTCGCCCAGTTCGGCGTGCAACCTCGCGACGATCCAGTCGGGATAGCTGAGCTCGGTGGCTTCGTCGGGCCAGGTGACGTGAAGCCGCGACACCTTCCGCAGGACGGCGTTGACGAACCCACGCGTCCGCTTCGGGGCGACCGCGACGGTCTCGCCCACCGCAGCATGCGGCGGCACGCCGGCGAACACCAGCTGGTAGGTGCCCAGCCGTAGCACGGCACGTGTGTTCGCATCGGGTTCGGTCAGCACGAAGCGATCGATCACCGAATCGCATGCTCGACGCATACGGGTCGTTCCATACACCAGCTCGGTGACGAACGCCCGGTCGCGCGGTTCGAGCCCTGACGTGGCGAGTGCTGCCGGCACGACGAGGTTCGCGTAGGCGCCCTCCTGCTCGATGCGCTGCAGGCACCGCAGCGCGATTTCGCGGGCGTTCACTCGAACCGCTCGGCGGCGGTGAGACGAGCGCCGTTCGCGAAGTCGCGATACGACATGGGCGCCTTGCCCTCGGGCTGGACCGTGATCAGTCTGAGACCTCCGACGACTCCCACCCCGTCGACCGTGTGGGCGAGGACGTCGCCGGTCGCACGCGCATCGACCAGCTCCGCCGCGCACACCTTCAGACGCTTGCCTCGGAACGTGGTCCAGGCACCGCCGAGGCGGATCTGGCGATCGCGCACGGCGGCCGGAGCACGCCACTCGAGCCGCAGATCATCGGGTCCGATCTTCGCGGCGTAGGTGGGTTCGCCGACCTGGGCGACAGGTTCGTCGGGACCAGAGCGCAACTGGTCGATCAGCAGCCGGGTTCCCGTTTCCACCAGTCGGGCACGCAGCGCCTCGCCGGTCGTGTCTGGCCCGATCGGCACCCTCACCATCGCATGGATGGGCCCTGTGTCGAGTCCCTCGTCGAGCTGCATCAGGCACACGCCCGTCTCGTCGTCGCCAGCGAGAAGGGCTCGTTCCACAGGTGCTGCGCCGCGCCACCGTGGCAACAACGAGAAGTGCAGGTTCACCATCGGCAGCATCGCGAGCGCATGCGGTTTGATCAGCTGCCCGAAGGCGACCACCACGCCGAGGTCGGCATGGAAGGTGAGGGCCTCGTCGACCGAGTGCACCACGGGGATGCCGAGTCGGGTCGCTGCGGCCTTGACCGCGCTCGGTGCCAACTCGCCGCCGCGCCCGCGGCGCTTGTCGATGCGGGTCACGACGCACACGACGTCGAACCCGGTTGCGACCAACGACTCGAGCGGAGCGACCGCCATCTCCGGCGTCCCGAAGTAGACCAGCCGCGTGGCCCCGCCGTGCAGGGTTTCGCCGTCGGTCACTTCAACCGCAGGCGACGCTTGGGGGCGTCGACCGGAGGAACCTCCATGATGCGGCGGTACTCGGCGAGGGCCTCCTTGCGCTGCTCGGGAGTCATCCGATCGAACATCAGCACACCGTTGAGGTGGTCGATCTCGTGTTGGAACAACCGTCCGGCAAGCTCGCTCGCCTCGATCTCGATGGTGTTGCCATCGATGCCCACGCCGCGCATCAGGACCTCGTTCGGGCGAAGCATCTCGACGTACAACCCCGGGATGCTGAGGCACCCCTCGTCGTACACCCACTCCCCTCGACTCTCGACGATCTCCGGGTTGAGGATCACCATCGGCTCGTCGTCCATGTCCCAGACGAAGATCTGCTTCTGCACACCGATCTGTGGGGCGGCCAGACCGATCCCGGAATCGCTGGTGTACAGCGTGTCGAACATGTCGTCGACGAGCCGGGCGATCTTGCCGTCGATGTCGGTGACCTTGGCCGCCTGGGACTTCAGCACGGGATCGCCGAACGTGCGGATCGTGTACGCCATGCTGCAAGGCTACCGAGGCACCGCCCGAGCACGGACGAGCCACGAGAGAACCGAACACTGGCAACCGAGCACTGGTAACCGAGCACTGGTAACCGAGCACTGTGAGGAGGATGAACCGATGGGTCAGTACTTCGACGATGATCCCACGGTCACGTCGTCGCCGGTGGAGGTGACGTGGTCGCTCCCCGACGGGCCGCTCACCCTGCTGACCGACCGTGGCGTGTTCGGGTACGGGCGGGTCGACACGGGCACCAAGTTGCTGCTGGTGTCGCTGGAGGCGCCACCGGCCACCGGGCACCTGCTCGATGTCGGCTGCGGAACCGGGGCGATCGCGCTCACCATGGCCCGCCGCTCCCCTGCCACGACCGTGTGGGCGATCGACGTGAACCGTCGCGCCCGCGAGCTCTGCGCCGCGAACGCGGAGCGGATCGGGCTGACCAACGTCCGGGTCTCCGCACCGGCCGACGTGCCGCCCGACCTGAGCTTCGCCGCGATCTGGAGCAATCCGCCAATCCGCATCGGCAAGGCCGCACTCCACGAGTTGCTGCTCCTCTGGCTGGACCGCCTGGCGCCGACGGCCGAGGCGCACCTCGTTGTCCAGAAGCACCTCGGCGCCGATTCGCTGTCGACGTGGTTGAGCGCCCACGGCCATGCCACCGACAAGGTCGCGACGGGCGCCGGCTTCCGAGTGCTCCGGGTGCGCGCCGGTGCTCCGGACGGACGCGGCGGCACACCGCCGTCAGCGTCGAGCGGGATCGACCTCGATCCGGAGGCGTGATCCTCTCGGCCTGACGGCGTGCGACAGCACGTCGCCCAACTCGTCCCAGGTGGCGGTTCGCACCAGGAACCCGTCACCGTCGTTCGCCGCCGACACCGGGAGCGCCTCGACGAACTCGTCGGCACCCGGCCCGCTCACCCTTGCGAGCGCGCTGAACGGCGGCAGTCCGAGATCGCGACGGCGTTGCGCCTCCACCTTCACGAGCCGGCCGGGGTCGGACAGCAGCGCGGCCTGCAACACCTCGTGCTCGGGTCTGAAGGTCTGCACGAGGAGCCGGCCCCCGGCGGCGCGTGGCCCGAGCAGTCGCGCGCCGCGGACGAGGATCGCCATCGCCTGCTCGGCAGCGCGGTAGCGCGGCGCGAGCAGTTCGGCATCGATGTCGAGGAACGCCACCAC
>JAYUSX010000249.1:0-10351 GCA_043755475.1 Actinomycetota bacterium | reverse complement strand
GTGGCGCAGGCGACGACGTGCGCGAAGGCACGGCGCTGTTCCAGCCGGGTGACGTCATCACCCCGGCGGTCGCCGGCGTGCTCGCGAGCGTCAATGCGCGAGAGGTTGCGGCCGTTCGTCGTGCGTCGGTCGCGGTGCTGTCCACGGGCGACGAGTTGATCGACGACGGGTCTCCACTGCTGCCCGGTCAGATCCGTGAGAGCAACAAGACGATGCTGCTCGGCATGGTGCGCGAGGCCGGCTGCGATGTCGTCGATCACGGCATCGTCCGTGACGATGAGGCGGCGCTCGAAGCCACGTTGCGGCGCGCGGCAGAGACGTGCGACGCGATCGTCACCAGCGGGGGCGTGAGCATGGGCGACTACGACGTGGTGAAGGCGGTGTTGTCGCGCATCGCCGACATGCGGTGGATGCAGATCGCGATCAAACCGGCCAAGCCGTTCGCATTCGGGCTCCTCACCGCATCCGACGGTCGCAAGGTGCCGGTGTTCGGGCTGCCCGGCAATCCTGTGAGTTCGCTGGTGAGCTTCGAGTTGTTCGCCCGCCCTGCGCTCCGGCAGATGATGGGCCATCGGCTGATCGACCGGCCGATCGCCCTTGCGATCGCCGACGAGGCGCTTCGTCGTCGACCGGACGGAAAGACCCACTACGTGCGTGTTCGCGGCGGATTCGGTGCCGATGGTCGGATCCACATCCGATCGGTCGGCGGTCAGGGCAGCCACCAACTCGCGGCGACCGCGACGGCCGATGGCTTCGCCGTGGTGGGCGATGGTGACGGAGTGCTCGAGCTCGGCTCTGTCCCGGTGATCCTGCTGTCGGTAGTCTGACGCGATGGATCTCGTCGACTCCTTCGGACGCACGATCCGCGACCTGCGCATCTCGGTCACCGATCGGTGCAACTTCCGCTGCACGTACTGCATGCCAGAAGAAGGCATGACATGGGTGCCGCGCAGCGAGGTGCTCACGTTCGAGGAGTTCGAGCGGCTCGCCCGGCTGTTCGTGGAACGCTTCGAGGTCGACGGTCTGCGCCTCACCGGTGGCGAACCCACGGTGCGCGCCCACCTGTCGGTGCTGGTGGCCAAGCTCGCCCAGCTGCGGGTGCCCACCACGTCGAGCTCCCCGCTCGCGGGCCGCAAGCCCGATCTCTCGATCACCACGAATGGGGCCACCTTCCGGCTGCTCGCCCACGAGCTGCGCGACGCCGGCCTCGACCGGGTGAACATCAGCCTCGACACGCTGCAGCGCGACAAGTTCCTGCGGATGACCCGCCGCGACGAGTTGGTGCGCGTGCTCGACGGCATCGAGGCCGCCAAGGAAGCCGGGTTCGCACCGGTCAAGATCAACGCCGTGGTCGAGCGTGGCGTGAACGACGACGAGATCCTCGACCTCGCTCGATTCGGTCGCGACCACGACGTGGAGGTGCGTTTCATCGAGTTCATGCCGCTCGACGCCACCGGTCATTGGATGAACGACAAGGTCGTCAGTCAGGACGAGATCGTGGCTGCCATCTCTGCCGAGTTCCCCATCGAACAGGTGGCGGCGCGCGGCGCTGCGCCTGCAGACCGTTGGCGCTATCTCGACGGTCGAGGGATGATCGGTGTGATCCCCACCATCACCAAGCCGTTCTGCGGCGACTGCGACCGGGTGCGGCTCACCGCCGACGGGCAGTTCCGCACCTGCCTGTTCGCCACCTCCGAGTTCGACTTCCGGGCGCTCATGCGCGCGGGCGCGAGTGACGATGACATCGCCATGGAGATCCAGCGCGCTGTTGGCCTCAAGTGGGCCGGCCATCAGATCAACCAGGTGAACTTCATCCGGCCCACCCGCTCGATGAGCCAGATCGGTGGCTGACGTCCGCCGACGTGGCGGACGGTGGGCAACGAGATCTTTGGCAGTCGCGACCGCGACCGTGGCACTCGGTGCCGCGCTCGCGGCTGCTGCGCCTCCGGCGATCGACGGTCCCGCAGGGCAGCAGGGCCTCGCGCCCGCCCGCCGGCTGACGCCGCCGGGACCATCCGTCGGAGGCTGCTCGGTGTTCCCCGGCACGAATGCGTGGAACACCGATGTGAGCGGGTTCCCGCTTCATCCTCGTTCGGCCACGATGATCGCCAAGATTCAATCGGTCGGCAGCGACTTCCTCCATCCCGACTTCGGATCGAACACCGACTACGGCATCCCGTACGTCGTCGTGCCGGCGACGCAACCGCTCGTGCCGATCACCTACACCGCATACGGCGACGAGAGCGATCCCGGACCGTTCCCGATCCCGCTCGATGCTCCGGTCGAGGGCGGTGCGGCCTCGAGCGGCGATCGTCATGTGCTCGTCGTGCAGGAGGGATCGTGCCAACTGTTCGAGCTGTACGTGGCGCGTCGGTCGGGCGGTGGCTGGGCCGCCGATTCGGGCGCTCGGTGGAACCTGGTCTCCGGGGACCTCCGCACGATCGGCTGGACGAGCGCCGATGCCGCAGGGCTCCCGATCCTTCCCGGCCTCGTCCGACACGACGAGGTGGCGTCGGGTGCGGTGCGTCATGCGATCCGCGTGACGTTCTCGCAGACGCAACGTGGTTTCGTGCTGCCCGCCACCCACTTCGCATCGTCGCGCACCGACCCCGATCTGCCTCCGATGGGGCTGCGGCTTCGTCTGCGAGCCGATGTGGACCTCTCGGGTTTCACCGGACAGGCGAGGGTGATCGCGGAGGCGATGAAGACCTATGGGTTGATCGTCGCGGACAACGGGAGCAACTGGTACTTCCAGGGTGGCGCGGACGTCCGATGGGATGACGACGATCTGAACCAACTGAAACGAATCCCGGGCACGGCGTTCGAGGTGGTCGACACCGGTGCGATCCGCACGAGTTGAACGTCGATGGGTCGAGCTCCGCGTCGAGGGTTGAACTCGCTGGTCGAGAGGTGAGGTCGAGGTTGAGGGTGGGTCTCCTGACGACACGATCGTCGCGTTGTCGGCAGGCCGTTCGGCCCATCCACGGCTGGCGTTCCCTCGAATGTCGCACCAGCGCGACGAAACGACTACGCTAGGTCACCACATGAGTGATCTGTCGTTCACCCATCTCGATCCACTGGGTCGGGCCCGCATGGTCGACGTGACCCCCAAAGAGCCGACGCATCGTCGAGCGGTCGCTCGCTGCAAGGTTTTCATGCAACCCGAGACCACCGCGGCGGTCGCGAATCGCGAGGTGAAGAAGGGCGACGTCCTCGCCGTCGCACGCGTCGCTGGTATCCAGGCGGCCAAGCGAACGAGTGACATGATCCCGTTGTGCCACCCGCTGCTCGTCGGCGCGGTGAACATCAACTTCGAGATCGGCGACGACTTCATCTCGGTCGAGGCCAACGTCGACACCGTCGATCGCACCGGCGTGGAGATGGAGGCGTTGCACGCCTGCGCCACCGCAGCGCTCACGATCTACGACATGTGCAAGTCGGCCGATCGGGGCATGGTGATCGGCGACTTGGCGCTGTGGGAGAAGACCGGCGGGCGGTCCGGGGTGTATCGCCGGGACTCCTCAGAACTGGTGTCAGATCTGGTGTCAGATCTGGTTTCGGAGCTGTCGGCTCCGACCCGGGGTGACGCCAACGCCTCCGATGTTTCGGATACTGTCACGAACGTAGTAGAATCGTAATGAAAGGCGAGACGGGCCGTTCCCTGACGTTCAGGGTGATGTCATCTCGCCTGCGAGCAACCATGACACCTTTTCTCTCCCTCATCCCTCATCATCCCCTGCAACGCCGGCTTCGTCTCCAGATGAGCGGGGTCCGCTGACCATGGGCAAGATCCTCCTTCTCGCCGTCGCCGCCTCGTGGGCCGCGGTGTTGCTGCCGCCGCTGCTTCGTTCACGCATGGAGAACCGGCCAGGCTCGTCGGTCACCGACTTCCGTCGGCAGCTCTCGACCTTGCAGCGCACGGTCCCGACGCGATCGATGACACCGATGCGGTCGATGGGCCGCCCGCTGGCATCTTCACCGCTCCAGCGTCCCGCCGCCGGCGGTCGCCCAGGTCACCCCGGGCATGCGGGCCAGCTCCAGCGAGCGCATCTCCCCGAGCGAGTGCTCGACCGCGGCGACCGCGGCTTCGAGCGCAGCCACGGCGAGGTCGCCTACACCGGCGAGCTCCAGCGCCGATACGACCGGGGTCATCGCATCGAGGGTGACATGCGGTTCGAGCGCGACCACCGCGAGCCCACCATGCGCCACGCACCGGCCCGTCGGATGAATCATCGCCAGGTGGTACGTCGTCGTCGGGCAAACGTGCTCTTCGCTCTCGTGATGCTCACCGCGGCAACGCTCTTCCTGGCTGCGACGACCAAGTCGTCGGGCATGGTGTACGCGTTCGCCTTCGCGTTCGTCTCGCTCTGCGGGTACTGCTACAAGCTGGCCCAGCTCCGTCAGTACGAGCACGACCGTCCCAGCTACGAGACTCAGCTGTACAACGTGGCCTGATGGCCCGCTGACGATCCGAGTACGGATTCCACAGTCGTTCCCAGGAACCCACGCCGATACACTCGGGTGCTCCAACGGGGGTGTAGCTCAGTTGGCAGAGCGCAACAATCGCACTGTTGAGGCCAGGGGTTCAATTCCCCTCACCTCCACCCAGGGAACCTGACCCGGACCCGTTCGGCGCCGCAAGGCCTCGGACGGGTCCGGAGCTTTTTCGGGTGCGGGTGACGCGGCGGCGGGGGGTCGCCCGTCGATGCGAACGCTACGGTGCCGACGATGACCGCGCCTGCCCCGCATCCGTCCGATGACCCGACGCACCATGACGCGGTGGAGGCGTACTGCGGGCGGCTCAGCTACGCACCGGGCGACGAGGTCACCGTGCACGTGCGGTGCACCACCGCACGATTCGACATCGAGGTCATGCGCTGGGGCGCGAGGCGCGAACTGGTGTGGTCGGCCACCGATCTTCCCGGACTCGTTCCACCGACGCCGAGCGATGCCGATGCGCGAGGGTGCGGTTGGCCCGCGTCGATCGCGATCACCGTCCCGCCCGAATGGCGCTCGGGCTTCTACCACGTTCGTCTCCGGGCTCACGACGCGCCCGATGGCCGTGCGATCGGCGACGCCTGCTTCGTGCTGCGAGCGCCGAAAGAAGCGCCCACAGCGCGGGCGGTGCTGGTGATCGCGACCAACACCTACAACGCGTACAACAGCTGGGGCGGCCGCAGTCTCTACACGGGCGGCCACGAGGTCTCGTTTCGGCGGCCGCTCGGTCGAGGGATGATCGACCGCCAGCGCACCGAACGCGACGATCGCAAGGCGCGACCTGTCTGGCGAGGCGAAGAGCCCGACACCGACGGTGTGATCTACCAACAGTTCCGACACGCACATGGTCTGCCGGGCTACATGAGCTCGGCCGGCTGGTTCACCTACGAGCGACGCTTCGTCGAGTGGGCCGAGGCCACTGGGGTGGAGTTCGACTATGCGGTGTCGGGCGATCTCGACGAGCACCCCGATCTGCTCGATCGCTACGCCCTGATGCTGTCGGTCGGTCACGACGAGTACTGGTCGGGCGGCCAGCGCGACGCGCTGGAGCGCTTCGTGGCATCGGGCGGGAACGTCGCGTCGATGTCGGGGAACACCATGTTCTGGCAGGTGCGGCTCGAACGCGGCGGCGATTCGATGGTGTGCCACAAGTACAAGGCACACCTGAACGATCCGGTGCTCGCTGCTGGCGACCCGGGCGCCATGACGGGGATGTGGTCCGACCCCCTGGTGGGCAGACCCGAGACGGCGATCCTCGGTGCCGGATCGGCGTGGGGGCTCTACTCTCGCTTCGGTCAAGCCACGCCGCGGGGCGCCGGTGCGTTCACCGTCTACCGCGATGGGCACTGGCTGTTCGCCGGCACGGGTCTGCGATACGGCGATCTGCTCGGTTCCCGCGACGGCGTGGTGGGTTACGAAACGGTTGGATGCAAGCTCACCTTCGACGACTACCAGTTGCCGATCGCTGCCGGGGGTGACGGCACGCCTGCCGACATCGAGATCGTGGCCTTCTGCCCGTCGTCGAATCTGATGATGGGGGAGTACCCGGCCTCGATCGCAGCGCTCGACGATCAAGGCGACCTCGAGTTCGTCGCCGAGCGTCTGTACGGCAGAGTCGACGACGATTCCATCGCCCGGGTGCGTCACGGCAACGCCGTGATCGCGGTCAGTCGGCCGTTCGGCGCATCGGGCGGCGAAGTGGTCACCATCGGTAGCACCGACTGGGTGTTCGGGTTGGCCGATGACCCGGCCGTGGGTCGCGTGACGCGGAACGTGATCGACCGATTCATCGTCTGACGCGCAGCTCGATGGTGGCGGCCGAGGGTTCGTCGCCGATGTGAACGCTGTGGTTCGGCCTCATCTGGCAGCGCTCGTCCGCCTGACGTTCGAGCGGTCGCTTCGAAGATGCAAAGATCAGTGTCACCGGGACCGGCATCATCACCACCGGCAGCATGAACAGCAGCATGAACAGCAGCGCGCACAGCAGCACGACCGGTTCGAACGGGTCGAATTCCACAAGGGGAGACATATGAAGAGGATTCGCACGAACGGGTTCGTGGCCATCGGCCTCGTCCTCGCCGTCAGCGCTGCCGCCTGTAGTGGAGCCGATGCGCCACCATCGGCGACGAATGCGCCGGCCGTCACCGAAGCGTCCGGCACCGACGCATCGGTCGAGACCACGGTTCCCGGTGGCGACGAGCCAGGCACCACGGAGACCGGAGCCACCGACACGACGGCCGCTGGAGGAACGGAGGCCACCGTCGCCGGTGTGCCCGCAGGGGCGGACACGATCCTCACGCCGGCCCCGACGGGCGAGGCCGATTCGGCCGTGTGGGCCACGTACCGCGAGACCTCGACCATCGATCCGCTGTACGCGTTCGACTACCCGGACAACACCGCCATGTCGATCGCCTGCGAGTCGTTGCTCCGGCAGAACGCTGACCTCACGATCGGCCCCGGCCTCGCGCTGAGCGCCGAGTACGTGAAGCCGACGTCGCTGGTGATCGCCCTGCGCGAGGGCGTCACGTTCTGGGACGGCACGCCGATGACTGCTGCCGACGTCGTCTTCAGTCTGAAGCGTCAGCAGGATCCGGCCAATGGCGGATTCTACGGCGCTGTGTTCTCGAACGTCACCGACATCGCCGCCACCGGCGATGCCGAGGTGACCATCACCACCACCAAGCAGGACATGGCACTCCTCGGGGAGTTGTCCGGTCCGGTGGGTGCCGTGACGCAACAGGCCTACACCGAAGAACAAGGTGCCGACTTCGGTACTGCTGCAGGCGGTGTCATGTGCACGGGCCCGTTCCAGCTTGATTCGTGGGTGGTGGGTGAGGGCGTGACCTTCACCCGTTACGACGGCTACTGGGACGACTCCCTGCCACGGCAGTTGAAGAGCATCACCATCAAGGGCGTGCCCGACGAAGCCGTGCTCACGTCCGGTCTGCTCACGGGGGAGATCGATGGCGCTTATGCCTCGCCTGCCACCCTCGACCAACTCCGTGCCAGCGACGCCGTGAACGTGTTCGAGGGACCGGGTTACGGCATCGCCGCCTTCATCGTCTCCAGCTTCGACGGCGCGCTCGCCGACAAGCGCGTGCGCCAGGCGCTGTCCATGGCGATCGACCGTCAAGGCATCGTGACAGCGCAGTACAAGGGTGCTGCATACCCGGCTCGTACCATCGCGGTGCCCGGCACGTGGGGTTACGCCAAGGACGTGTTCGTGAACGCGTGGAACGAGCTCCCCGATGTGTCGGTTCCCGACCTCGATGCTGCCAAGGCACTCGTGGCCGAGGCCGGCGCAGAGGGCCAGGTCGTGCGCCTCGGCATGTCGTCGGAGATCGCCGGAATCACGCTGCAGGCCGGTGAGTTCCAACGGGCCCTCGAGTCGATCGGCATGAAGGCCGAACTCGTGTCGGTGTCGGCCGCGAACTACATCAACTTCTTCATCGATTCTGCTGCCCGTGAAGGCGTCGACGGGTTCTTCACCGTCAACTACCCGAACTTCGCCGACCCGTTCGGCCTGTACGGCACGTTGCTCGCCCCCAGCGGCTCCCAGGCCTACAACGGCTACAGCGACCAGGCTGCACTCGATCTGGCCGAAGCGATCAGATCCGAACCAGACGACATCGCTCGAGCCGAGCTGGTCGCCCAGCTGCAGACGATCATCGTGGACGAGCAGTTGTGGATTCCGATCGTCGCGCCGACGAACGTGCTCATCATGAACAAGGAGCTGAGCGGCGCACCGTCGACCTTCTCCTACATGTTCGGTCCGTGGGCCGCCTACCTCGGCGCCGCCTGACGTCAGGCCACTCCGCCACCTCACTCAAAGGAAGGCCCAGCGATTGGGATGCTCAGGTTCGTCGTACGCCGATTGGCGATGCTCGTGGTGACGTTGTTCGTCGCGAGCTTCGCCATCTACTCGGCCATGTACCTCGCTCCGGGCAACCCGATCGCTGCGCTCACCGGCGGGCGCACGCCGTCACCTGAGGCGATCGCGGTGCTCGAGCAGCGCTACCACCTCGACGATCCGTTCCTGGTGCGGTACGTGCGCTGGGTGGGCGGGGCGATCCGCGGCGACTTCGGCGTGTCGATCCAGCTGCGCCAGGACGTTTCGACCCTGATCACCCAGCGCATCGGGACCACCGTGCAGTTGGTGCTGTTCTCCTCGCTGATCATCGTGGTCGTCGGTATCGGACTCGGCCTGCTCGGCGGGTTGCGTCGCGGCATCGTCGACAATGTCGTGATCGTGCTGAGCACCTTGAGCGCAGCGGTGCCGTCGTTCGTGGCGTCGATCATCCTGCTGTCGGTGTTCGCCGTGAACCTGGGGTGGTTCCCCGCGCTCGGAGGCGGCGACGGCTTCCTCAACCAGGTGAAGCACCTCACCTTGCCCGCCGTGGCATTGGCGTTCTCGTCGATCGCGCTGGTCGCACGGATCACCCGGGCCTCGGTGCGCGAGGAACTGTCGCGAGAACACGTGCAGACGGCGATCAGCCGAGGCATCCCGTACCGGTCGGTCGTGCGCCGCCACGTCATGCGCAACGCTGCAATCCCGATCACCACGATCGTCGGCATCACCGTGGCGTCGCTGTTCGCGGCGTCGGCGGTGGTGGAACGAGCATTTGCCCTCAACGGGATCGGGTCGTACCTCATCCAGGCTGCGCTGTCGAAGGATGTTGCAGTGGTACAGGGCATCTCGCTCGTGATCGTCGGGGTCTTCGTGGTGGTCAACGCGATGGTCGACTTCGCGTACGCGGTACTCGATCCGAGGGTGTCACTGGGGGACAAGGCGCAATGAGCACCGTCGAGCTACCAGCGAGTGCACCCGCGACGTCGGTGGCACGCGACCACGCCGGTCGTCGCGGCGTTCCCTGGCTGCGCGGCACCGGCATCGTCGGACACCTCAGCGCCCTGGTACTGGTCCTCGCTGCACTGGTGGCAGTGTTCGGTGGCAAGTTGGCGCCCCACGACCCGGATCTCACCAACCTGTCCTTCCAGTTCGTCGGGAGGTTCCAGAATCACTACCTCGGCTTCGACAGCCAAGGTCGTGACCTGTTCTCCCGGCTGCTGGTCGGGGCGCGAACGTCGTTGCTCGGACCGATCGCCGTCGTCGGGCTGTCGATGGTGCTCGGTACCGGCTTGGCCATCGCGACGGCGTGGAGAGGCGGCCGCTTCGACCAGTTCGTGTCTGCGGTGCTCGATGTGCTCTTCGCCTTCCCGGCAATCGTGCTCGCGATCCTCGTGAGCGTGATCATCGAGCCCGGCTTGAAGGCAGCGACGATCGCGCTGGCCATCGCCTACACGCCGTACATCGCTCGCGTGCTGCGCAGTGCCGCGCTGAGGGAACGGTCGCGTGACTACATCGCTGCGCTCGAGGTACAGGGCCTGCGCGCGACGGTGATCTGTGTGCGTCACCTCGGCCGCAACCTGTTGCCGCTCATCGTCGCTCAGGGAGCGATCCTGTTCGGCTATGCGATGGTCGATCTTGCGGCGATCTCGTTCCTCGGTCTCGGTGTGCAACCGCCGCAGGCCGACTGGGGCGTCATGGTGTCCACCGGTCAGAGCGGTGTGTTGCAGGGATATCCGATGGAGTCGCTCAGCGCAGGTCTGTGCATCGTCGCCGTGGTCGTCGCGGTGAACCTGCTCGGCGAGCGACTCACCGACCGAGCCCAGTTGGTGACGCGATGAGCACGTCAGGCTCGGACGCCCTGCTCGAACTCCACGAACTCCAGGTGCAGTTGCCGATCAGCGGGGAGTTGCGTTCCGTACTGCACGACGTTTCGTTCTCGATCCGCGCCGGTGAGGCGCTCGGCCTCGTCGGCGAGTCGGGCTCTGGCAAGTCGATGACAGCACG
>JAYUSX010000248.1:0-4128 GCA_043755475.1 Actinomycetota bacterium | reverse complement strand
GCGATCCTGCACCGACGCCCGCGCACCGGCGTCGGCCGACAGCATCCTCGACGCGAACTGGCCGACCGTCTCGAGCATCGAGAACCGGCTTCCTCGTGCGGACTCCGACACTATGACCAAGCTGTGGTCGACGAGGCGATCGAGGGCGTCGAACACCGCATACGAGGTCAACGTGGTGTCGGCACACACCGTCTCGGCCGCGTCGAGCGTCCACCCGCCGACGAAGACCGACAGACGGGCAAGGAGCACGCGCTCGGCGCCCGTGAGGAGGTCGACGCTCCATCCGATGGAGGCCTCGAGGGTTTGCTGACGGGGCATCAACGCCCGCGATCCGCCGGTCAACAGGCGCATCGAGTCGTCGAGGCCGTCGAGGATGTGCGTCGGGCTCATCATCCGGCAGCGTGCTGCAGCCAGTTCGAGCGCGAGCGGGATGCCATCGAGGCGATGGCACAGCTCCGCGACCGCCGGTCCGTTGTCGTCGTCGAGACGGAAGTTCGGCCGGGCCCGGCGCGCCCGGTCGCAGAACACCCTCACTGCGTCGAACTGCGAGAGCGCCTCTACTGCCAGCGCGGCGTGACGATCTGGCAGCGCCAGTGATGGAACCCGCCACGGCAGTTCGCCAGGGAGGTCGAGCGTGACCCGGCTGGTCGCCAGGATGTGCAGGGTGGGCGCAGCCGACATCAGGCGAGCGATCAGCGGCGCGACGGAAGCGGTGACGTGTTCGCAGTTGTCGATGATCACCAGGCTGCGTCGGCCATCGAGCTTGCGTCGAACGGCCTCCTCGAGCGTGACGTTCATCGTGTCGCTCATCCCGAGCGCCGCGCGAACGGCGCCCTCGACGCCTTCAGTCGTGACCGATGCAAGCTCCACCCACCACACACCCGCCGGGAACTCGTCGAGCACGTGTGCACCGACCTGTTGTGCTAGGCGCGTCTTGCCGGCTCCGCCGGCACCCGTCGCGGTGACCAGGCGATCGGACAGGACGAGCTCGCTGAGCACGCCGATCTCCTGCAACCGTCCGATGAACGGCGCCATCACGACGGGCAGGTTGTGCGGCGAGGCATCGAGTGAGACGAGCGGTGGGAACTCGGATCGCAGATCGGGATGTGTCAGCTGCCAGACCACTTCCGGGCGGCCGAGGTCGCGCAGTCGATGCTCACCGAGTGGTCGCAGCTCGAACTCGCCGGCGACCTGATCGATGGCCAGATCGCGCGTCGCGCCAGACACGAGCACTTGGCCACCGTGCCCCAGGGCGCGGAGCCGGGCACATCGAATGATCGCTTGACCGGCGTAGTTGGCGTCGTCGCGAAGCTCCGCCTCGCCCGTGTGGATCGCCATGCGCACCACGATCGGCGATCGCGTCGGCCATGACTCCGCGGCGAGTGCTCGTTGCGCTGCCAACGCAGCTCGCAGTGCATCCGACGGCCGCGCGAACGCGGCCACGATCGAATCACCCTCACCCTGTTCCTGCGGGCGCACACCCTCGTTCGCATCGACCGCGTGCGACAGGATCTCGAGTTGACGGCCCATGGCTGCATGCATCGTCTCGGCCGACTCGCTCGACCAGAGACGCGTCGACCCTTCGACGTCGGTGGGCAGGAACGTCACCGTTCCGATCGGCAGGGCGAAGGCGCGGCTGGGCGACGTCACGCCGTGCACTCCCCAGCTGAAGGGGCGTTGCAGGTCGGTGAGCGTCTGACGGTGTGGTGCGCGAGCGCCGGCATGTGTGGACATATTGGCAGCATCTGCGCGGAACCTCGACAGGTCGTCACCCGCGCGGGGGACCACGACGGGGGACGTGCGCTTCGCGCCCGGGGTCAGAGCTCGAACTCGACGACGACAGGGACATGGTCGCTGATCGCCCACCACCACTCGCCACCCGGTGACTCCCACTGTTCGGTCACGCGGGAACGCTCAGGCACCAGCACGTAGTCGAGGCGAGAGCGTGGCGTGATTGCCGGGTTGGTGGGGCCGCCGCCCGGGTCGCGGAGACCGACCGGGTGGAACTCGCGGATCACCTCCATCTCGCCCGGCGCGTTGAGGTCGCCGGCCACGACCGCGACCTGCGCCTTCTCGGCGGCGACGAGGGCCGCGACCCGACCGGCCTGGGCGATCCGTTCGTCGGGGTGATGGTGGGCGGCGAGGTGGGTGTCGTACAGGCGAACGCGATCGTCCCCGCGCGTGACGGTCGCTGCGACCACGATCCTGTGCCGGAAGGTCCACGTGGACACACCCGGCGAGATGGATTGTCGACGGATCGCGCTCAGCGGATATGGCGACATCATCGCCAGCCCCTCCGACAACCACGACGCGAGCGGCGTGTACGGGTGGTGCTTGCGTGCCCATGTGTGCTGCCAGCCGAGGAGCTCGGCCAGTGTGGACGTTTGGCCGCGGCGGATCTCCTGCAGGGCGACCACGTCGGGCTGGTGCTCCGTGATCACTCCGGCCACGATGTCGAGGTCGGGGCCGTGCGAGCCCCGCAGGTTCCAGGTCAGCACCCGCCAGCTGGTCGTCATACAGGGCCAGTCTGGCCGGTCGGCTACCTTCGGCGCCATGACTCGACTCGCGGGCAGGGTTGCCCTCATCACTGGTGCATCATCGGGACTCGGCCGTGTCGGCGCAGAGCGGTTCGCGGCCGAGGGCGCCAAGGTGGTGGTGGCCGACATGGCCGACGGCAACGACGTGGTGGAGGCGATCGCCGCTGCCGGCGGCGAGGCCACCTACGTCGCGTGCGACGTGACCGACGAAGCATCGGTGCAGAACGCCGTGGAACACGCCGTCGAGACCTTCGGCGGTCTGCACGTGCTGTACAACAACGCCGGCGTGATGCTGGGCGACGACGACACCCCGGTCAGCACCAGCACCGAGACCTATCAGAAGACGATGGACATCAACGTCCTCGGTGTGCTGCTCGGATGCAAGCACGCGATCCCGCCGATGCTGAAGAGCGCGAAGGAGAGCGGCCAGGCGTCGTCGATCGTGAACGTCGCCTCGTTCGTCGCCCACATGGGTGCCGCGACACCGCAGATCGCCTACACCGCGTCGAAGGGGGCAGTGCTGGCGATGACCCGCGAGATCGCCACGATCTACGCCCGTCAGGGTCTGCGTGCGAACGCCTTGTGCCCGGGGCCGATCATGACCCCGCTGCTGGCCAAGTTCCTGAGCGACGACGACAAGCGCAACCGTCGTCTCATCCACATCCCGATGGGCCGTTTCGGCGAGCCGATCGAGATCGCCAACGGCGCACTGTTCCTCGCGAGCAACGAGAGCAGCTGGATGACGGGGCAGTCGCTGATCATCGATGGCGGCATCACCTCGGCCTACGTCACGCCGGAATGAATCCGGGAGTGACCCCGACATGACTCTGCACGGGGAGGCGGCCATCCCCGCCGACCTGGCTCGACGTTTCGCTGCGTTCATCGACGCACGAATCGCCAACGCCCCGCTCGGCCGCACGCTGCCGCCGTCGGAGATGATGCCGCTGATCGATGGCAGCATCACGGCCGAAGGTCTGGGGCCGGATGCGGCCTGGAGCCGCTTCACCGATCAGGTGTCGCCGAACACCGTCGGCCTCGACAGCGAGCGATACCTCGCCTTCATCCCGGTCGCGCCATCGGCAGCGGGCGTCTGGATGGAGGCGGCGGTCGGCGCAGCCACGTTCAGCGCCGAGTCGTGGCTCGAGGCAGCGGGAGTAGTGGCCGCGGAGAACCAGACGCTGCGCTGGTTGGCCGACTGCTTCGGCATGCCGGCGTCGGCCGGCGGCTGCTTCATGAGCGGCGGATCGATCGGCAACCTCAGCGCGCTTGCCGTCGCTCGCGAGCAGATGGGGGAGCGACGTTCGGTCGCCGTGGCCGACACCGCCCACGCGTCGGTGTTCAACTCGCTGAGGATGCTCGGACTCACGCGCGAGCCTGGCTACGAGATGATCGTGGTGCCCACGGGCGACGATGGTCGGTTCACGGGCGAGGCGCTCGCGGCCGTGCTCGACGGGCGGACCGATGTGGGTCTGGTGGTCGCTGCGGCGGGTTCGACGAACGCCGGGGTGATCGACGATCTCGCAGGCCTGGCCGAGGTCGCCGAGCGGCTGGGCGTTTGGTTCCACGTCGATGGTGCGTACGGCGCTGCTGG
>JAYUSX010000247.1:0-4131 GCA_043755475.1 Actinomycetota bacterium | reverse complement strand
CCGCAATGCCTACCTGCTCGGCTGCGTCGGCGCGTGGAGCCTGCACCCCGCACAGGTCGAGATCGCCAAGCGGGTCTTCAGCCCGCGACCCGAAGACGTTCGCCAAGCCCAGCGCGTGATCGACGCGATGGGCGACGGCACCGGGGCGATCATGCTCGACGGGAAGATGGAAGACGACGCGTCCGTGAAGCAGTGCCACGTGGTGGTCGAGCTGGCTCGCCAGCTCGCCGCTCGCGATCCAGAGCTCGCCGCCTCGTACGGCTTCTGACTCGGCGCCCCGACCGACGTCACCGACCGACGTCACCGACCGAAAACCCCGAACAACGACCCTGCAAGGACTTGCGATGAACGACCTGCGCCCCCGCCGATCCGTGCTGTACATGCCGGCCGCCAACGAGCGAGCGCTCGAGAAGGCCAAGACCATCGCCGCCGACGCAATCATCTTCGACCTCGAAGACGCCGTTGCCCCCGACGCGAAGGAGTCGGCCCGTCCGAACGCCGTCGCGGCGGCTTCGTCGGGTGAGTACGGCAACCGCGAGCTCACCATTCGTTGCAACGGGCTCGACACGCCCTGGGGTGCCGACGACCTGCGCGCCGCCGCGGGCAGCGGCGCGTCCGCCGTCGTCGTGCCGAAGGTCGGCTCGGTCGCCTACCTGGACGAGATCTCGGCGATCCTCGATGGTGCCGGCGCTGCCGCGTCACTGAAGATCTGGGCGATGATCGAGACGCCGGCCGCGATCTTCGACGTTCGCGCGATCGCGGCGCACCCTCGCGTCGCGGTGCTGGTGATGGGCACCAACGACCTCGCCCGCGAGATCCGCTCGCGTCTCGGGGCGGCCGACCGCCATCCTCTCGTCCCCCACCTCGCCACGGCGCTGCTCGCCGCGCGAGAGGTCGGCAAAGTCATCCTCGACGGCGTGTACAACGACGTGAAGGACCTCGACGGCTTCCGCGCCGAGTGCGTGCAGGGCATGGAGATGGGCTTCGACGGCAAGACCCTGATCCACCCCGGCCAGGTCGACATCACCAACGAGGTGTGGGCGCCCACCGAGGCCGAGGTCACCCACGCCCGCAAGGTGATCGAAGCGTTCGACGAGGGTCTGCGCGAGGGCAAGGGCGTGGTCACCGTCGATGGGCGCATGATCGAGAACCTGCACGTGGCCAACGCTCAACGTGTGATCGCCGTCGCCGACGCGATCGCCGCGTTGGGCTGATCACGTCACCGGAGCGACCTCGGCCCTGCCGACCCACGGGCACGACTCCCATCGTCGCCAGTTCACGACGGCGCGCATGGTCATCCACGTCAACTGTGCTCCCCAAAGCCCGGCGAGGCCGAGCCGCGGCCAGACGAGGGTGGCGATCGCGAGCGGCGCGAAGCCGAGCAGGTTGATCACCGCCTGACGCCCGAGCCATCGCTGGTCATGGGCTCCGATGAGCGCGCCGTCGAACGCGAACGCGATGGCTCCGGGGAACTGCATGACGGCCAGGATCAACAGACCGGCGCTCAGCCGGTCGTGCACGGCTGCGTCGCCGCTGAACGCCAAGGGCAGCACGGGGCTCACCGCCGCGAGAACCACCGCCAGCAGGACCGCGCACCACAGCGACAGCCGGTTGCTGGTGCGCCCGACCAGCAGTGCGGCCGCGGTGTCGTCGGCGCCCAGCGCACCTGCGACGAGCGACTGAGCGGGGATGGCGAGTGCATCGAGCACGAGCGCCAGGAACATGAACAGCTGGGTGAGCACCTGGTGCGCCGCGAGGGTTGGCGTGTCGACGCGCGCCGCAATGGCGGTGGCGGTGTTCCAGACCGCGAACATGGCCAGCGAGCGCACGGCGAAGTGCACACCGGTGCGCATCATCGCGGCCATGCGCGCGCGTGATGCCCGGCCACCGGCACGGTGCGGCCGAAGCAGCACCCCGAAGGCGACGGCTGCGCCGACCTGGGCGATCACCGTGCTGGCCGCCGAACCGGCAACGCCCCAGTCGAGCCCGAACACGAACACGATCTCGAGCACGACGTTGACGGCGTTGGCCACCATCACGATCGTGAGCGGCCGCCGGAGATCGTTCAGACCACGCATCACGCCGTGGCCCACATAGGTCGTGAGCACGAACGGCAGCCCGATGGCGCTGACGCGGAGGTACGTGGTGGCGTGATCGAGCACCTCGCCCCTGCCTCCGAGCAGCCGGCACAACGGTTCGGCGAGTACGGCGACGAGCGAACCCATCAGCACGCCGACGATCAATGCGAGCCGCAGCGCGGCTGCGGCCGTGTCGTGAGCATCCTGCTGGCGACCGGCGCCGTGGGCATGCGCCACGTCGGGCGTGACGCCGTACTCGAGCGCTGCGGCGAGCGAGATGACGGTGAGGAGGATGGTCGACGCGATCGCCACGCCGGCCAACTGGTCGGTGCCGAGGCGGCCGACGATCGCCGTGTCGACCAGCACGTACAGCGGCTCGATCGCCAAGGTGCCGAGCGCCGGGATCGCGAGCCCGATGATCCGGCGATCGAGACTGCGGTCGACTCCTCGTCTTCGCACGATCGCCGACCCTATCCCTGTCGAGCCTCGTCGGGCCCGTGACCCGACCGGCGTCGAACGGATGCGAACCCTTCAGAGATCGTGCGGCATCAGAGATCGTGCGGCATCAGAGGTCGTGCGGCATCAGAGGGTGGTGCGGAAGAGGTCGACCGTGCGATCGAAGGCGACCTGGCTGGCCGCGGCGTCGTACACCTCGGGACGGGCATCGTTGAAGAAGGCGTGATCGGCGCCGGCGTGCACGTGCATCGTGGCGTCCTTGCCGAGCTCGCGCAGCTGAGTCTCGAGCGCATGCGCGGCCTCGGGGCTCGCCCAGCCGTCGAGTTCGGCGTACTCCCCCACGACCTTCGCGGTCAGCGCCGACCAGTCGGGCTGCACCGACGCCCAGGGGATCGCGCCGTAGTACGGAGCTGCTGCAGCGATCGCATCGGGGCGCTGCGTCGCCAGCACGAGAGCGAGGCCGCCGCCCATGCAGAAGCCGACCACGCCCACCTTGTCGCGGCCTGTCGTACCCTGCAGGAGCGCCACGGCACCGGACAGGTCCTTGGCCGCCTGCTCGAGGTTGAGCGCCATCATCAGCTTGCCGGCGCCGTCGGGCTCGGCGCTCTTCTCGCCGTGGTAGAGGTCGGGGGCCAGCGCCGTGAATCCGGCGGCAGCGAAGCGATCGGCCACGTCGCGGATGTGGGGCACGAGACCCCACCACTCCTGGATAACGATCACGCCGGGACCGCTGCCGTCGCCGGCGAGGTACCCGTCGCACGTGTGGCCGTTGGAAGCAAACGTCGTCATCTCACCCATGGAGGCGAACCTAGTCCTGCGCCGACCGACCGCACGGCCGGAACTTTGTACGGTCACAGAACCCACTCTGTACGGCCCCAGGTGTAGCGAATACGATGGCGGTCATGAGCCTGGAGACCCATCCCGAGAACGCCTTCGCCAACGACCGCAAGCACGTCTTCCACTCGTGGAGCGCACAGGCCGCGCTCAACCCGCTCGTGATCGAAGGCGGCCTGGGGAGTTGGGTCTGGGATCAGAACGGCAAGAAGTACCTCGACTTCTCGAGCCAACTCGTCAACGTCAACATCGGGCACCAGCATCCCAAGCTCGTCGCCGGCATCCAGGAGTACGCGGGGAAGCTCTGCACGATCGCCCCGTTCCACGCCAATGACGCCCGTAGCGAAGCGGCCCGGCTCATCGTCGAGGCCGCGAACGGGACCAAGGACCACGGCCTCGGCATGGTGTTCTTCACCAACGGTGGCGCCGAGGGCAACGAGAACGCCATCCGCATGGCCCGCCTGCACACGGGTCGCCACAAGATCCTCACGACGTACCGCAGCTACCACGGCGGCACCGCCGCTGCGATCCAGATGACCGGCGATCCGCGCCGCTGGGGCAGCGAGCCGAGTGCTCCCGGGATCTTGAAGTTCTGGGGTCCGTACCCGTATCGCAGCGCGTTCCACAGCACCTCCGAGGCCGACGAGACCCAACGGGCGCTCCAGCACCTGGCCGACATGTTGATGGTGGAAGGCGCACACACCGTGGCGGCGATCGTGCTCGAGACCGTGGTGGGCACGAACGGCATCCTGGTGCCGCCGCC
>JAYUSX010000246.1:0-4131 GCA_043755475.1 Actinomycetota bacterium | reverse complement strand
GTCGCCGAGGTTGACGCACTCCCCCACTTCGACGAGCCGGTGGCCCTCCTCGCCCAGACGACGCTCTCGCATCGAGACTGGGAGGGGGTGGCCGAGGCGGTGAAGGTGAAGTACCCCGGCACATGGACCCCAGGCCGCAGCGACCTGTGCTTCGCCACCACCAATCGTCAGTCGGCCTTGATGGCCATGGCGAGCCGGTGCGATGCGGTCGTGGTGATCGGGTCGTCGAACTCGTCGAACACCCGGGCGCTCGAGCAGCTCGCGATCGAGTCCGGGGTCACTCGGGTGTATCGCGTGAACCACGCGTCCGAGCTGCCCGACGACCTGGCCGGCACCGTCGGCGTCACCGCAGGGGCATCGGCCCCGGAGGAACTCGTGGAGGCGGTCATCGCCCGCCTCGCACCCCGACACGGCGTCGAAGACGTGCGCGTGACCGAGGAAGACGAGTACTTCCCCCCTCCGCGCAACATCCGCGAGTTGCAGTCGGCGATCGGCGTCGCTGTCGCAACGATGCTCGGGGCAGATCCCGGCACGGTCGCGCTCATCGACGACCGCCATCGCGCGGCGAGCGACGTGCTCGACGCACTTCGCATGGGATGATCGAACGATTGGCACCACCCGCACGAGCACTCCACGAGGGGCGACCAGCACGAGGTGAGTCGGTTACCGTGGCCGGGTGATCTCGCCCACGCTCGACACGTTCCGCCTCTTTCTGCACTCGCTCGCCGCCGCGATCTGGGTCGGCGGCCAGTTCGCACTCGCCGGGGTGGTCCCGGTGCTGCGCAAGGAGGCACCCGACAGCACCAAGGCTGCCGCTCGTGCATTCGCCCGCCTGGCCTGGCCGGCCTTCGCCGTGCTGGTGCTGACCGGCATGTGGAACCTGGCCGAGGTCGACATCGCCGATACGGACACCTCGTACCAGATCACCGTGTTCGTGAAGGTGTCGGTCGCGCTCGTTGCAGCGACTGCCGTCGCCATCCACTCGATCGGCAAGAGCAAGCTCGCCCTCGCGCTCGGCGGAGCGGTCGGCGCACTCGCGTCGCTGGCGGCGCTGTTCCTCGGCATCCTCTTGCACACCGGCCGATGACCGCGACCGACGTGAGCGCAGCCCGGTTGGAGGGCATCTGGGCCCGACACGCCGTCGCTCACGCCGAGGCGCTGCGCGCTGCTGATCCGTCATGGGGCACCACATGGTTCGAGCTGGCCGACGGGCTCGTGGTGTTGCAGGGAGCGGGTCTCTACGTCAATCGTGCGCTCGCCCTGGGCCTCGCCGCTCCGGTCGCTCCGTCGCATCTGGACGAGCTGGAACGGGCGGCCGCTGTCGTCGGTGTGGCCCCGGCTGTCGACGTCGTCGCTTCCACCGATGCCGCGCTCGTCTCACTGTTGCCCGACAGGGGGTATGCCCCGGGCGGCGCGGTACGTGTGATGACGATGCGCCTCGACGTGGAGTCGGCGATGGAGGCCGTCGACGGCATCGTCGTGCGACCGGTCACGCCGGACGAACTGCCGGTGTGGCAGCAGGTCAGCCGCGATGCGTGGGCGCACACGTCGCCAACTGCTCGACAAGCGAGCGATGCGTACGCTGCGGCCGCACACGCGACAGCCGGCGAACGCCTGATGCTGGCGTTCGCCGCCGACGACGGCCGCCCGCTCGGCTGCGCGAGCCTGATCGTCCGCGACGGGATGGCGACGCTGGGCGGCATGTCCACCCTGCAGGCGGAGCGGGGTCGAGGGGTGCAACGAGCGCTGGTCGCACAGCGTATTCGGATGGCATCGGACGCCGGGTGCGATCTGGTCGCCTCCAGCGCTGTCGTCGGAGGCGCGAGCGAACGCAACCTGCTCCGCCTCGGCTTCACCAGCCAGTACGTGAAGACCACCTGGACCCGCACGGAGCCCTGATGCCGAACCTGTGACCGCTGGTGCGGTCGAGCCCTCGCTCAGTTGCGGGGCACTTCGCTCCACGGCTTGTCACGGTCGACGCGAACGTCGCCGGGCAGACCGAGCACCCGCTCACCCAGGATGTTCAGCATCACCTCGGTGGTGCCGCCCTCGATCGAGTTGGCTCGACTGCGCAGGAACGCCTTCTGGAGCGTGTCGAAGCCCATCGCCGTCTCGGGGCGCACCATCTCGTAGCTGCCGTACAACATGCCATCGGCACCCAGGAGGTCCATCACCTTCGCGTAGATGTCCTTGTTCAGGTTGGCCGAGGCCATCTTGCCGATCGATCCTTCGGGACCCGGATCGCCCATCTTGCGGTTCTGGTTGGCGCGGATGTTCGTGAGGCGGAGCACCTCTGCACGGCTCCAGAGCTGCATCACCTCGTCCAGGGTGGAGGCGTCCTTGCGCTCGGCGGGCAGCTTGTCCCAGGTGCTCGTGAGCGACTGGATGGTGCCCGAGCCCTTCTGCGGAATCGTGCCGCCGATCGACACTCGCTCGTTCATCAACGTGGTGAGCGAGACACGCCAGCCGTCGCCGGGGCCGCCCAGCATCTCGCTGGTGGGGATGCGGGTGTCGGTGAAGTACACCTCGTTGAACTCGGCCTCGCCCGTCATCTGGCGCAGCGGACGCACCTCGACCCCGGGCGCATGCATGTCGACCACGAACGCCGTGAGGCCGGCGTGCTTGACCGCCTCGGTGTCGGTGCGAACGACGAGCAGACCCCAGCGCGACAGGTGCGCAAGGGTGGTCCACACCTTCTGGCCGTTGACGATCCACTCGTCGCCGTCGCGCACACCCCGGGACGACAGGCCGGCGAAGTCGGAGCCCGAGCCAGGCTCGCTGAACAGCTGGCACCACACCTCTTCGCCGGTGAACAGCGGGCGGAGGTAACGAGCCTTCTGCTCCTCGCTGCCCCACACCGCGACGGTGGGTCCGGTCATGCCGTGCCCGATCGGGTTGCGGTACATGGGATTCGGCGCGCCCTGCGCATACACCCGCTCGTTGACGATCTTCTGCAGCTTGGGGTTCACGCCCAAACCGCCGTGGCCCTCCGGGAAGTGCACCCACGCGAGTCCCTTGTCGAATTGGGCACCGAGGAATTCGGTCGGCCCGGTGGTCTTGGGCGGGAACTCTGCCAGCAGCTGATCGACGAGGTCCGCGACGCGCTGTTCATCGGCGGTGAGCGTTTCGGTGACGGTCATGGATGATCCCCTGTCGACGGTGTGGATGTCGGACCGGCCACTCCGCCGGTCTCCTACGTGCGAGTCGACGTTACTGGCACTGTGCAACCACTGTGCAACCGTGGTCGAAGGCACTGAGGCGGATGTCGTTCGTCACCACCCCGATGTTGCGGGAACAGCCCGACGGCCGACGGCCGACGTTCGTCAACGCCGACGGAGCGCGATGCCGGACATCTGCTCGATCGCCTCGAGCGACGCCCTGCCCCGGTCGACATCGAGGTCGAGGACGAGATCGAGAAAGGCCCACGCGACCTCCAGCTGGGTCCGCATCAGGTCTCGCCATGACATCGTTCCCGCCGTTGCCGCCTCGCCCGACGTGGCGGCCAGATACTGCCGCACGATGTCGGGGATGCCCTCGACGTGCTCGGCGAGCTCGGCGTAGAGCGCGATGTCGCTGATCGCCTGATGCCCTGCGCCTGCCAGGTCGAGCCGCCACGTCGGTGTGCCACGCATCAGTGCCCAGGGTCGGTCGGCGTCCGTGGCAGGCGGTGTCGACTGGTCGTTGTCGGACACCACCAGCAGCGTCGGCGTGGTGACCCGCCCGAGTAGTGCGTCGCTGGTGGTCCGGGTGTACGGCTGGAAGCAGACCACCGCGTGCACCCGATCATGAGCGGCCACACCGCGGGCACCGGCGACCGTCGCCAGTGCGGTGTAGGCACCGTAGGAGTGGCCCATGATCACCACGCGGTCGTGATCGACAGCATTCAGCACCCCCACGCCGATCGACGGGTGCCCGTGCACCATCGCATGCACCAGCAGATAGGCATCCGCGACCCGGTTCACCTCGTTCGTCCGATCGTCCGCATTGGTGCCCAGCAACCAATCGCTCAGCGCATCGCCGGGGTGATCGCAGGCGACCACGATCGCACCGCGAGCCGCAAGCGCCTCGCACACCAGGGAGTACGAAAAGCGTGTTCCCGTGCGACCGTGGCTGAACACGATCAGCGGGAAC
>JAYUSX010000245.1:0-10380 GCA_043755475.1 Actinomycetota bacterium | reverse complement strand
ACTACCTCCCGCGCATCGCGATCCGCCACACCTCGCAGAGCCAATCGGGGCAGATCTACGTCCCGCTGGTCAACTGGTTGCTGATGGTCGTGTGCGTGGGGCTGGTGCTGGGGTTCCGGTCCAGCGAGCACCTGGCTGCGGCGTACGGCATCGCGGTCACGATGACGATGGCGATCACCACGCTGATCTTCTTCAAGGTGCTGGTCGATCGATGGAAGTGGGATCGGTGGAAGGCGTTTGCCGTGTGCATCCCGCTGTTCGTCATCGAGCTCGGCTTCCTCGGCGCGAACATGGTCAAGATCCCTCACGGCGGCTGGTTCGCACTCGCAATCGCGATCGTCTTGATGGTGCAGATGCAGACGTGGCGGAAGGGCCGTGCCCTCGTGGCCGCGCGAATCCACCGTGGCGAGCGGCCGATCGCCGAGGTGCTCGACGAGGCGTCCGACATCAAGCGCGTGGCCGGCACGGCGGTGTTCATGTTCAAGGACCTCGGCAAGGCGCCGCCCGCGCTGGTGAACAACCTGAGGCACAACAAGGTGCTCCACAAGAACACGCTGATCGTCTCGGTCGAGACCGACGAGGCTCCTCGAGTCGAGCCCGACGAACGGCACCAGATCACGAAGGTCGAACCCGGTGTGCATCAGGTACTGCTCACCTTCGGCTTCATGGAAGAGCCGGACGTCCCCCTGGCGCTGTCTCAGATCGACCACCGCGGGATCGACTTCGACCCGGAACACGCAACCTACTTCATCGGGCGAGAATCGATCGTCGCCGGCAAGGCACCAGGCATGCATCCAGCGCTCGAGCATCTGTTCGTGTTGTTGAACCGCGGCGCCGACAGCGCCAGCCGCTTCTTCAACCTGCCGGCCGACAAGGTCTTCGAAGTCGGCTCGCAGGTCGAGATCTAGGGAGAGCGTTCGGGCAGGTCGAGATCTGGCAGGCCTTTGCTACGGTCTGGCTCCACAAGCGTTCCGCCTGAGGGGGTACCGAGGTCATGAGCGACAACAGCTCGAATGCGATCGATGCGCTGCAGTGGGAGAACCGCCGGTTCCCACCGTCAGAGGCGTTCAAGGACCAAGCCCTCGTCGCTGGCACCTTCATGTACGACGAGGCAGCACAGGACGACATCGGGTTCTGGGCGAAACAAGCGGCCGAGCTCGTCGACTGGTCGACCGACTGGCACACCATCTGCGAGTGGGATCTCCCGTTCGCGAAGTGGTTCGTGGGTGGCGAGCTCAACGTGTCGTACAACTGCCTCGACCGCCATGTGCTGGCTGGGCGTGGCGACAAGGTTGCGTTCCATTGGGAAGGCGAGCCCGGCGACACCAGAACCGTCACCTATGCCCACCTGCTCGACGAAACGCAGCGGTTCGCCAACGTCTTGAAGGGCCTCGGTGTCGCGAAGGGCGATCGAGTCAACATCTATCTGCCGATGATCCCCGAGGCCGCCGTCGCCATGCTTGCATGCGCCCGCATCGGTGCTGCCCACAGCGTGGTGTTCGGTGGTTTCAGCGCACATTCGTTGCGCGACCGCATCAACGACGCCGAAGCGAAGGTGCTCATCACCGCTGATGGTGGCTATCGCCGCGGCGACGTGTTCGCGCTCAAGCCCGTCGCCGATGAAGCGCTCGAGTCGACCCCGTCGATCACCGGCGTCGTGGTCGTGCGTCGCGGCGGCAACGAGGTGGAGATGCAGGACGGCCGTGACCACTGGTACCACGACCTGATGGCCGTGGCTGATCCCGTGTGTCCAGCAGAGCCGATGGACAGCGAGCAGCTGCTGTTCTTGCTGTACACCTCGGGAACTACCGGCAAGCCCAAGGGCATCATGCACACGAGCGGTGGCTACCTCACCCAGGTCGCGTTCACGCACAAGTACGTCTTCGACCTCCACGACGACGACATCTATTGGTGCACCGCAGACGTCGGCTGGATCACCGGCCACAGCTACATCGTGTATGGCCCGCTTGCCAACGGGGCCACACAGGTGATGTACGAAGGCGTGCCCAACTTCCCCGGCAACGACCGTTTCTGGGCGATCATCGCCAAGTACGGCGTCACGAAGTTCTACACCGCACCGACCGCCATCCGGACCTTCATGAAGTGGGGCATCGAACAGCCGGCCAAACACGATCTGTCGAGCTTGCGCGTGCTGGGTTCCGTGGGGGAACCGATCAACCCGGAAGCATGGATGTGGTACCACGAGCACATCGGTGGCGGGCGGTGCCCGATCGTCGACACGTGGTGGCAGACCGAGACGGGCGCGATCATGATTAGCCCACTGCCAGGGGCCACCACGACCAAGCCGGGATCCGCGACCTTTGCGTTGCCGGGAATCGGCATGGAGTTGGTGGACGAAAACGGTGCACACGTCGACCATGGCGGTGGCTACCTGACGCTCACCCGACCGTGGCCGAGCATGCTGCGCGGGATCTGGGGCGACCAGGAGCGCTATCGCGAGACGTACTGGAGTCGTTTCGATGGTCGCTACTTCGCCGGCGACGGGGCCAAGCTCGACGACGACGGCTACGTGTGGCTCCTCGGCCGGGTCGACGACGTGATGAACGTCAGCGGTCACCGCATCTCCACGACCGAAGTCGAGAGTGCTCTGGTGGCACATCCGTCGGTGGCCGAGGCGGCCGTCGTCGGCGCCAACGATCCGACCACCGGGCAAGCGATCATCGCCTACGTCACGCTCCGCGGCGGTGCCGAGGTCGATGAGCAGGTGCTGCGCGATTTCGTCGGAGTCGAGATCGGCAGCATCGCCAAGCCGAAGGCGATCTACTTCACCCCCGATCTCCCCAAGACCCGCAGCGGGAAGATCATGCGAAGGTTGTTGCGCGATGTTGCCGAGGGTCGCAACCTCGGAGACACGAGCACCCTCGCCGACGCCAATGTGGTCACCGAGTTGCAGCGCCGCGCTGCCGAGATCCCCCCGGAGGACTGATCTCACCCGTGCCGGGATCGACAGCACCGTCGATCCCTGGGTCACGGGATTCGTGGGCCTTTGCGAGTGATGCGCACCTACGCCCCGTTCATCGGGGCCGCCGAGAACGCACCACAACACCCTCAAGGGGCGATCAAGCCCTGCCGATACCTCCACTGTGGTGGACGGCGCAGACAACCAACCGAGCTCCGGGAGTCCGGCGGAGATCGATGGCCCGAGCGCGCCCTTGGTCCCCCGCGACAAGCCCGCCAGCTTCGATTTCAAGCTCCGCCTCGGCTCGCGCGAGGAGACCAGCGCCCAGCTCTCTGGTCGCGCGACAGGTGAACTGGTCCAGCTCCACGCAATCGACTGGGACTCTCTGACCGCTCCGCCGGAAGAGGCACCTCGTTCGTACAAGACCGACGGTGATCTCCAGTCGATCATCGTCGAGCTCGCGAATCAGATCGCCGGGCCCGAGACGGGTTCGAATCCCGTGGTCAACGCCGCGGGCATGAGCAAGCCCGCGGCGAACAGTCCCGTGGTGAACACCTCGCGACCGGCCACGACGGACACCGCGAGTCCCCGCGCCGCGTCGCCTCGAACCGCACCTGCCGTCCCCGTCCTGTCGTTGGGAACCGTGGCCTCGTTGGCGGACCGGGTCGACCGCACACAACGGGCTGCTCAGAGCTCGAGCCACGATGAGCCGTCGACGAATGCCGAGGCGATCGACGACGCGCAGACGGCACCGAACGCATCGCCGGCTGTCGGCACCACCGGCGAGAGCGTTGCGATCGAGGCTCCTGTCGAGGCTCCTGTCGAGGCTCCTGTCCAGGCTTCTGTCGACGAAACGGTCGGGTCCACCGATGAAGCCGCGCTCGCCGCGGCGACCGCCGCTGCAGTGGCCGCGGCCGCAGCCCGCGCCGCCGTGGTCGAAGCACCCGTTGTTCCGGTGGCTCCGGCGCCCGTGCGGGCGATGGTCGAGTCCACGCCGGCGCCCGTCGAGCCAGCACCCGCACCACCAGCACCACCCGCAGCACAGGTGCAGTTCGTGCCCGCCGAGAGCGTGCTCGCTGCGACGGCAGCTCCGGCTGCTGTTGCTCCGGCCGCGCCGGCACAGCCTCTGTCGCTGGCCCGGATCGAACGTCGACCCGACGCGAATCGCCCGACCACCGCGGCGGTCGACTTCCATGCGCTGCTCGGCCAGTCGGGCCTCCAGGCCCCTGCGGTGCGTCGCCGGAAGAAGCGTCATCCGTTCCGGGTCATGTTCAAGCTGATCGTGTTGCTCGGCATCCTCGGCGCTGGGCTGTACTTCGGGAAGATCTATGTCCTCGACAAGCGATGGGACACCGAACTCAAGCCGTTCGCCGAGGCGGTGTCCGCCGAGCGTCAGCTCGAGTGGAAGCGATCGGTCAAGGTCGAGCAACTGCCTGCCGGCGAGTACGCGGTCAAGTTGGCGACCGGCTGGCTCGGCACCACCGAGGCCGAGTTGGACTCGACTGCAGCCGAGTGGCGTGCGATGGGGCTGGCCGAGGGCCGGATCGAGCCCGGCCTCATTGGCAGCGGTGCGATGAGCAGCCGTCCCGTCTTCTACGACCCGACCGACGGCATGATCTACGAACTCGAGGACACTCCGGACGACCTGCGCGAGCTGGCGATGGACCGTGCGCTCACCATGGCGCTACTCGACCAGCACTTCGGGTGGAGCACCGAACTGGCCGGGCTCGCGCCGGCAGAGCAGATCGCCGTGAGAGCGTTGTTCGACGGTGACGCCCTGTCGACTGCGATGGCGATCATCGACCCGAGTGAGGCCGATAGCGCCGACCTCGTCGAGCAGGTGAACCGGATCGTCGTCGATCATGCCGAGGACGCTGTCGGCGCACCGCGATATGCGGTCGACCTGGTCGGTGCCGCCGGCGGAACCGCCGAGTTCTTCGACGCGGCCGATGGCGCTGCCGGTCGGGACGACTTGTTGCGTGCGAACGTGCGCAGCGACGCCGGAGTGTTCGACGCAGCGCGTGGCCTGGAGTACAGGCCCGATGATCTGGGTGGCGAGCTGACCGAGTCGCGGGGGATGTTGTACTGGTACTACGTGCTGGCGGGCCGTCTCGAGCCGGCCGTGGCGTGGGATGCCGCGCTGACGTGGGATGGCGACAGGGTCGTGGTCTCGGAGACCGCCAACGGCGTCTGCGTCGAGGCGACCATCGCCACGATCGACGAAGTCGGTCGGCTCCGGATGCTCGATGCCGTCCGTCAGTGGGCAGCAGCGGGGCCCGTGGAAGCCGCAGCCACGGTGACCGAGATCGGCTCGGAGCAGATCACGGTGTTCTCGTGCGACCCCGGCCCGCAGTTCGACACGGTGCTGAAGGACCAGATCCCGACGTTCGGCGAGTCGACGGGCGAGCTCTCCGTGATCGGAGACCTCGGGGCCAACGACGACGTGGAGCGGGCATGTGCCGTGAACGCGATTCGAGGGTTCGACGTCCTCGGGATCATCGCGACCGGAGACCAGGCGCAGATCACGCCAGCGCTCGATGGGATCCGCACCGCCTGCGTCGGTTGACGCGCAGGGCTCAGGCCATCGGGCGTGACGGCGTGAGCGCTGCGATCGTCAGTCTCTGAAGTTGTTGAACTGCAAGGGGATCTCCAGGTCGGCGCCCTTCAACAGGGCCATCACGGCTTGCAGGTCATCGCGCTTCTTCCCGGTCACCCGAACGCTGTCGCCCTGGGTCTGGCTGCTCACACCCTTGGGGCCCTTCTCCTTGATCGTCCGGTTGATCTCGCGAGCTTTGTCGCTGGAGATGCCGACCTTGATGGTCACGACCTGTCGGACCGTGTTCTGCGTGGCCTCCTCGACCGTCCCGTAGTCGACGCCCCGCAGCGAGACACCGCGCTTCACCAACTTCTCTTCGATCACCACTCGGAGGGCGGCCAGTCGGTCCTCGCTCACGGTGCGCAGGGTGATCACCAGATCTGCCTGTTCGATCGAGGAGTTGGTGTTCTTGAAATCGAAGCGGGTGGCGATCTCCCGCTGTGCTTGATCGATCGCATTCCTCACTTCTTGACGATCGACTTCGGAGACGACATCGAAACTCGGCATGCAGCAATGGTAGGCCGGTGAACGCGGGGCGAACCGGTTGGTCGGTGGTCGTACAGCCCGGTAGCGTGAGCGGCCGCAACCAGGGTCGGTGCCCGAGCGGCCAAAGGGAGCAGACTGTAAATCTGCCGGCACAGCCTACGAAGGTTCGAATCCTTCCCGGCCCACCATGTCGATCGCCAGGCCTCGTCGTCAGAGGCCTGGCGATCGTGGTTTCGAGCGCACCGCACCATGATCCTCATCGATGCCACTCGGCTCGCCGCCGCACGCCCCAACCGACCGCTCTTCGGCGATGTCTCGCTCACCGTCAACGACGGCGACCGAATCGGGGTCGTGGGGATCAACGGGTCGGGCAAGACCACGCTGCTCCGCATGCTGGCGCGCGAAATCGAACCACAGCCGAATCCGGACGGGTTCATCGGTTCCGTTCGATGGGGGCGCGGCGCTCGCGTCGGGGTGCTCGCCCAGCAACCGCACCTCGCGCCGGGCACGGTTCGCGAGGCGGTCGGGCACGACTGGCAGGGTGAAGCCATGCTGACCCGATTGGGCATGGGTGACATGCTCGACGCCAGCACCGCCGACTTGTCGGGCGGGCAGGCCAAGCGAACGGCGCTCGCCCAACTGCTCGCCGCCGAACACGATCTCCTCGTCCTCGACGAACCCACGAACCACCTCGACCTCGACGCGATCGCCTTCCTGGAACGGTGGCTGGCCGACTACCGGGGCGGGCTGCTCATGGTCACCCATGACCGCCACGTGCTCGACCGGGTCACCAACAAGGTGCTCGAACTCGACAGGGGTGCCGCCTACCTTCACATCCCCTCCGGCTGGCACGCCGGCTCGGGCTATGCGGCGTACCTCGACGGGCGAGCCGAACGCGAAGCACAAGCAGAGGCTGCAGAGCAGACCCGACGCAACCTCGCCAAGAGCGAACTGGCGTGGCTGCGCCGCGGTGCCCCGGCGCGCAGCACCAAACCGAAGGCGCGGTTGGCCACTGCGACCGCACTCGTCGAGGCACGTCCAGACGCGCCCGCTCGGCAGGGCGACCTCACCCTGGCGATGGGGAGCCAACGGCTCGGGTCGAAAGGCGTCGAGCTCCGCGAGGTGTCGTTCGCGTGGCCGGACGGAACGTCCGTGCTCGAACGAGTGACCGTGCAACTCGAGCCGGGCGACCGGATCGGCATCGTCGGTGCCAACGGAGCGGGCAAGTCCACGCTGCTCGATCTGGTGAGCGGCAGACGCACGCCGACCGCCGGCGCAGTGGAGGTCGGCGCCACGGTCCGCATCGGCTACTACGACCAACTGGGCCGCGAGCTCGACCTCGGCCAGCGGGTGCGTGAGGCCATCGCCGGCGACAAGGGGCAGCCGTCGCTCGAGGACCTGGCGCTGATGCGCCGCTTCTGGTTCGACGGCGACGGTCAGTTCGCTCCCATCGGCACCCTGAGCGGCGGAGAGCGGCGGCGGCTGCAACTGCTGCTCACACTGGTGGAGCAGCCCAACGTGCTCCTGCTCGACGAGCCGACCAACGACCTCGACCTCGACACGTTGCGGGCCCTCGAGGATCTGCTGGACGAGTGGCCAGGCATCGCCGTCGTGGTGAGTCACGACCGAGCGTTCCTCGACCGCACCGTCGACGAGGTGTGGGCACTCGACGGCGTCGGCGGAGTTCGGGCCGTCCGCGGCGGGGTAGCTGGCTGGCTGGCCGAGCGCGAAGCGGCTGTCGAAGTCACTCGTGCACGAGCGGGAGCACCGCCGACCGCTCGTCGAGCGCCGGAGACCGCTCCCACCGCGGAACGGCCGCGCGCCAAACCGACGGTGGGAAGGAGCCCGTCGACGGTCCGTCGCCAGTTGGGTCAGGCCGAGCGTGACGTGGAGTCGGCCACCGAGCTGCGAGATCGTTGCACCTCGGAGCTGGCCTCGCTGACCGACCATCGCGAGCTGGCTCGGATCGGCGACAAGGTCGCAGCCGCGCAACGAGTGCTCGACGTCGCCGAGGAACGGTGGATGGAACTCGCGGCGGAGGCTGAGGCCATCGGTCTGGACCTGTCGAGGTGATGCGAGCTCGTCGACCGGACGGGAATCGAGGTCGCTGCCGTCAGCTCAAGAGGTCGATCAGATCACCGACGGTGTGGCCCGACTCGACCTGGTGGCGCAGATGCGCGTCACGGTCGATGCGATAGGTGTTGCGGCGTCCCACCTTCTCGCGAACGACCACGCCGGCTTCCTGCAGGTTCTCGACGATGCCGAACACCGTGCGCTCGGTGACGCCGACCCGTTCGGCGATGTCGCGCAGACGGGCGTCCTTGTCGGTCGCGAGGCACATCAGGACGTGACCGTGATTGGAGAGGAAGGTCCACCCTGGGCGCTCGGACATGGCGTCAGAATACTTGCTGTGTAGCTCCCGAACCACGGCTCGCGAATCGCAACTCATGAATCCAGCATCAATGGATCGCATCGGCGAGCCGCATGGTCGCAGCAGCACTCCTTCGTCGTGTTGTGGCGTCGTGTTGCGGCGTCGTGTTGCGGCGTCGGTGCGCGGCGCGCGGCGCGCGGCGCGCAGCGCGCAGCGCGCAGCGCGCAGCGCGCGATGATGTGCAACGGGTCGTCGGCGGGCGCTCACGATGCAGCGAAAGGCAGGCGGAATGACAGCGATTCACGGACGGGCCAGGACGATTGACGACAACGTCGACGAGTCGGGCGCGGTCCCGATGCCACGGCTCGACACCGGCGCAACGGCATCGGGTGGATCGAGCGGGCTGCGCGATCTCGGCATCGAGCCGCGCGTGGCGGTCGTCACCCTTTTCGCATGTTGCATGGCACTCACCATCGCCGGTGTCGTCGCGGCCTGGTTCGAAGACCAGCAACAGTGGAAGTACCAACTCTTCGAACTGAACACCGAGGCGAACGTGCCGACGTGGTTCAGCGCAGCTCAACTCGCCCTCGCCGCCTTGGCCGCGTGGAGTTGCGGTGCGATGCATCGATCGCGCGGTCTCCCAGGCGTCGGCTCGTGGCGTCTCGTCGCGGCGTCGCTGCTGTTCGTGTCCGCCGACGAGGTCGCTCAATTCCACGAACAGATCAGCTTCCAGGTGCGCAAATCGCTCGACACCGATGGAGTGCTCCGATTTGCGTGGGTGATTCCCTATGGCGTCGCGGCCGTGGTGGTGGGTGGGCTGTTGTTCCGATGGTGGCAGTCGTTGCCCCGGGTCACCCGGCGGTCGATCGTGGTGTGCGCCGTGGCGTTCGTCGGCGGGGCGCTCGGTCTCGAGCTGATCGAGGGTGCCTACGAGGGTTGGTTGGGCAAGGATTTCGGGCTCCGTGCGCTCACGGTCGTCGAGGAGGCACTTGAGATGTTCGCAGTGGCGGCGGTGATCGGGGTCTTCCTGCGCCACGTGTGTCAGCTCAGTGAGATGGCCCCTGCCGGGGAGTCCGTTCGTGCAGCAGGCACTGCATCAGGGCGACGTCCAGCCAGCGATTGAACTTGCGGCCTGTTTCTCGTTCGATGCCGACGAGCTGGAAACCACACCGCGCGTGCAACGCGCGAGACGCAGCCCCCGTCACCTCGATGCGGGCGAACACCGCATGGAAGCCGCTGCTCGCGGCCACGTCGAGCAGCCCGGTGAGCAACAGAGCACCGATGCCGCGACCGCTCCGGTCGCGGCGGACGTAGATCGAGTCTTCGACGCTGGTCCGGTAGGCCGCCCGCTCTCGGTACGGCGACAGCGCGGCGAACCCCACCACCTCTCCGCCGTCGGTGAGGTCTTCGGCCACGATCGCCGAGAAGGCGCCGGACCGGGCGGACAACCAGTGCTGTTGGTCTTCCAACGAACGCGGGACGAGGTCGAACGTCGCCGTCGTGGACAGCACCTCGTGGTTGTAGATCGCACGGATCGCCTCGGCATCGGCCGGCCGCGCCTGGCGCAACGCGATGTGACCGACGGGTCTCGGCGCTCCCGAGTCGCGCGCCGGCACGCCCGACGCGACAGGACGATGTGCAGGGTCGTGGGCGGGTGCGGATGCCACGATCTGCGAGGGTAACCGCCCAAATTGGCGCGGAATGGCGTTGTTCGCGCGGGAGGGGTCGCCGCTATGCTGTTGCGCTGACCTGCGGCGTGCCCGCGCGTCATTGCCCTCTTAGCTCAGTAGGTAGAGCAACGCCATGGTAAGGCGTAGGTCGTCGGTTCGACTCCGACAGAGGGCTCGACCAGCCGGTCGCCGCCCACCAGGGTCCATGCCGTCACGCGGCCATGGTCCACCGGAGGTGTCGCCCGGACGGCAAAGCCCTGGCGGCGTAGCTCAGATGGTCAGAGCATCCGGCTCATAATCGGAAGGTCACCGGTTCGATCCCGGTCGCCGCTACCAC
>JAYUSX010000244.1:0-10392 GCA_043755475.1 Actinomycetota bacterium | reverse complement strand
AGCAAGGCCGGCCAGCCCCGCCGGTGTGCCGTCGTAGCGGATGACGCCGCTGTGCATCACGACGACCCGCTGGCACAACGCGGCGACGTCGTCGGTCTGGTGCGTGGAGAGGACCACGGTCGCCCCATTCGAAGCATTCGACAACAACTCACGAAATCGGAGCCGCTGCTCCGGATCGAGGCCCGCCGTCGGCTCATCGAGCACGAGGAGTGTGGGTGATCCGAGCAACGCCTGCGCGATCGCCACCCGGCGACGCATCCCGCCCGACAGCTGCCGAATTCGCTTGTGCATCACCGATGTCAGACCGACCACGTCGAGCACTCGGCGGACCTCGTCATGGCGGGCTCGTCGATCGGTGATCAACTTCAACACCGCCACGTAGTCGACGAAGTCGAAGGCCGAGAACTGACGATGAAAGCCCGGCTCCTGAGGCACGTAGCCCAGCCGGCGACGGATCAACTCGCGGGACTGGGCGTTCGCAGTCGTGTGACCCAACAACTCGACCTCACCGCTGTCAGGCGCCAGCACCGTCGCGATGACGCGTAGCAAGGTGGTCTTGCCTGCTCCGTTCGGGCCGAGCAACCCGGTGATCCCCGGCCCGATCGACAGCGTCACATCGTCGACGGCGACCGTGCGTCCATAGCGTTTGGTGACAGCCGAGAGCACCACACCAGCGGTCGTCGTCGCCGAGTCGTTCATCGTCGTCCTCCACTCACGGTCATCAGGTCGAAACAGGTGTTGCGGGATGCGACGATCGCCAATCCGATCGCGGCGACGACGGTCGCGGTGGTCTGCCCCGACGAACTGAAGACCAACGATCGATCCACGAAGTCGCCCGTCCCATCACGGTCGATCAGCACCACCAACGCCACCAGCCACCCGAGGCCGACGATGGCCCCGGCACGTTCCGGTGACGTGACGGTCGACAGCGCGAGGGTGATCGAGACCAACGCGAGCGAGGGCAGCACCCAAGCGAATGCGGACCACCCTCCACCGGGTGCGACCAGTGCCGCAAGTGCCAGTACCGGCATCGTGGTCGCGATCACAGCAACAGTGCGCAGCAGCGCCAGTCGGAGGCCACTCATCGGCGCAGCGACTCCGATCTCGTAGGTCGGATCGAAGGCCGGGCCATACGCCGTCGCGACACCGGCGAGTGGCAACAGGGGAGCAATGACGAGCAACAGCCACGGACCGTCCCCTTCCATTCGCGCCGCTGCCGCGGCGAAGGCAGCCACGAGCAGCACGGAGATCATCCACGCAAGTCGCAGCGCGGATGTCGTCGCCAGCAGCTTGGCCGTGTCGGCGCGAAGCCGCATGGCGCTGAGCATTCGCTCGGTGATCGACCGTGTCGGTCGATCGACCCGCTCGAGCACCCCGTCCCACACCGACTCTTGGCTCGCAAGCCCGTCATGGTCAGAGGTGGCCAGCCTCGCGAGCGCGGCGCGGCAGCCGGTGCACGTCATCAGATGGGCCTCGATGGCCGCAGCCGTTGCAGCGGTCACCGAGAGCTCTCGATAGCCGACCAACAGTCGTTCTTCGATGTGCGTCAGGTTCACGTCAATGCTCCTCGGAGTTGGATGCGTGCACGCATCATCCGTGTCTTCACCGTGCCGGCAGGAATGCCCAACAACCGCGCTGCCTCCCGTGTCGTCAACCCATCCAGGACCGTCGCCTGCACAACTGCACGAAGCTCGACCGGCAAGCGGTCGATCGCACCGGCGAGATCGCCATGGGCCACCCCGAACAGCACCACATCCTCCGCCGTCGACAACGTCGATGTCTCCGACACCCGGTTCGAGACGGGAGACCAATGCGCTCGATGCCGCACGACCCCGATCAAACGCCGAATCGCGATGCCCCAGATCCAAGCAGCCGGGTCGCCGGACCCGTTCCATCGCCCGGCGTTGCGCCACACCGCCACGAACGTGTCCTGCACCGCCTCGGCAACCACGTCGTTGTCGGAGCATCGGTGGCGAAGCCGCGCTGTCAGCCAGGGCTGATGCCGCACGTACAGCTCGCGGAGCGCGAGCCGATCGCCGTCCGCGATCGCAGCGACCAGTTGCGCATCGCTGGGGGCCGACGGATCCGTGCTCACACCCACACAGTCGCGCAACCGTTCGACAACGGTTCACGCGCGTGTTGCTGTCACCTCGCGCCGAGGAACGCCTCGATCTCGTTGCATGCCGCGGTGGTGCCATCCTCGGCCCCGATCTGTGCTCCGAGGGCTCGTGCTCGCTCGCCGAGATCCTCGTCTGTCAGGAGTTGGCGCAATGCGCCGGCCAGATCGCGGTCGCGGCGGACCCACACCCCCGTGCCGAGCGCCTGCTGACGCCGGGCGTGCCACAGTTGGTCGAACATGCACGGCACGATCGCCGACGGCAGGCCCGCCTCGAGGGCCAATGCGTTCGTGCCGTGCGCGCCTGACTGCACGAGGACCTTGGCGTGACGCAACAGAGGAGCCAGTGGAACGAACGGCCAGACCCCGTGGCGCTGAGCCACGCCAGCGGCGCGTACCCGTTCGGTGACCGCGGCGTTCGATGTGAGGAACACGCCGCGAGCCCCGAGGCCGTCGAGCGCGGCAGCGACCTGTTCGAAGACTTCCGGTCGCGCCGACGCGCCACTGGTACCGAGGGTGACGACGACCGGCGGAGGCCCGTCGGCGAGGAACGCCTGAACGTCGTCGAGCAGGTGGCCGCCGTTCGGCCCGTCCCACGAGGTGAACCCGGTGAGGCGGTAGTTGGAGGGCCAATCCGGCGCAGTGTCGACGTAGCTCGGTGAGGCGAGGCCGAGATTGAGGTGAGGCGACAGGCGGGCGTCGACGACGGTCCAGCTCCCTTCGGTGCGGAGCCCCAGCGAGCGCCGGAACTCGACGAACTTTCGTCGGCTCATCAAGGGGCCGACCAGTCGTGACTGGCCGAGTCGCCACAACGCTCCGTTCGGCCAACGGCCGAGGTCTGGCATCCCGGCCGGTGGGGCGGTGGCGGTCGGTACGAGCATCGGGAACAGGTCGCCGACGATCCACGGGATGCCTCGGCGCTCACACGACATCGCGCCGATGATCGACGGCGCCGGGTGTGACACGAGCAGGTCGGCATCGGCCAGCTCGGCATCGACGGCTTCGAACAGGTCGGCGAGATGGGGAACGGTGAAGCGGCCGAAGTACAAGGGCAACACCCCCGCGCCACCGAGTGGCATCCCCCACCGGGCGATGTACGCGCCATGTTCGTCGAGGGCTACGGGCGAGAAATCAGTGCCGCTGTGCACGCATCGAAACGGCTCTGACGCGAACGACGGGTGGAACTCGCGGGGCACGACATAGGTGACGTCGTGGCCTCGGCGGCACAACTCCGACGCGATCGGCACGTACGGGAACACGTCCCCGCGATGCGCCATCGAGTAGAAGACGATCCGAGCCATCGTCGATCCTCAGCGTTGCAAGAACGTGCGGGTCGACAGTGCAGCATGATCGGGATCGTCCATCCAGGGTGCGTGGCCGGCGCCGGCCATCAGCTCGAGCTCGGCGTCGGGGAAGCGATCGACGAACTGTCGGGCGATGTCGGCACCGCCGTTCGGATCGTCCTCGCCCCACAGGAAGAAGATCGGTGCGTGGATGCCGGCAAGCAGGTCCGCCGGCAGCAGTACCCGTTCGTTCATGCCATGCAAGGGCGAGACCAGCTGTGGAGATGCCTCGATGTCATTGCGCATGGTGTGGGTGTGGCGCAAGAGCGCGACGTACCAGTCGATCGATGCTTGAGTGAAGCTGCCAGACTCGAGCGCGGCGCCCAACCCGATCTGGCGCAACATCATCCGCACTGTCCGCTCGGTGGGCGGCACCCTCGCCATCAGCCAACCGGCGCCTGGAGCGCTGCCGAGCCTCATCAACAGTGGCACCTTTGCCATCGGTGCCCCGATGGTCCAGCTGAACTCGACGACCTTGTCGATGCGGTCGGGGTGTGCCGCGGCAGCCCGTAGGGCGAAGTACCCGCCGTAGGACGTTGCAGCGACATGAGCGCTCGCCAGACCGAGCGCGTCGACGAGGTCGGGGATCAAGGCATCGGCATACGACTCGATGCCCTCGATGCCGTCGGGTCGCGTCGGGAGTCGGTCGCTCAGACCGCATCCAGGGCGGTCCAACATGATGCAGCGGAAGTCGGCGAGCCGCGCGACCAGCGACGCCCAACTCGAGCCTCCATTCGACGCGCCGTGAACGAACACCACGCTGGGGCCTTCACCGAACTCCTGGATCCTGACGTCGCAGTCGGTGCGATCGAGATGGACACGACGCTCGGTCGGCACGACGTCGACCGACTCCCACAGCCGCCGCTCAGCCGTCCGGAATCGACCCTCGTTCATGCCCATGGAGGCCTCCCTCGAGCGTTACAAGATGCTTGCAACCCGACGCCAGTCTGACAGTTCGCACCAGCACCCCTGAACGGCGCTCAGGAGGCTTGTGCTGCGGGCAACCCTGCGTCACGCTGGGCGAATGCGTCGAACAGTTGATGAGCGGATCGGCGGCGACGTCGTCGATGGCTTCGGTGGGGTTGCCGATGCGTTCAGGTCGAACTTCCGCGATCGTGGCGAAGTCGGCGCCGCCGTGGCCGTGTTCCGCGACGGCCACAAGGTGGTCGATCTGTGGGGTGGTCGTCGGGATCCGGTTTCGGGGCTCAGCTGGGAGGCGGACACGTTGGTGCCGGTGTTCTCGGCCACGAAGGGGATGTCCGCGGCGGCGATCGCTGTTGCCCACTCGCGTGGCCTGTTCCAACTCGACGAGCCCGTGGTCTCGTACTGGCCCGAGTTCGGCCAGCACGGCAAGGAGCACGTCACGGTCAAGCAGCTCCTGGCCCACGAGGCCGGCCTGTCGGTGATCGATCAACGTCTCGACCTGAGCATCATCGCCGATCCAACAGCCCTCGGCGCGGCGCTCGCTGCACAGCGGCCGGCATGGCCACCCGGAACGGCTCACGGCTACCACGCCCAGACCCTGGGTTGGTACGAGAGTCAGCTGTTGCGGCGAGTCGATCCGGAAGGCCGGTCGATCGGGAGGTTCTTCGCGGACGAAGTCGCCGGGCCGCTCGACGCGGAGTTCTTCATCGGGCTACCGCAGGGTGTGCCGATGGATCGTCTGGCAGTCTTCGCCGGTGGCGGCCGAGTGGCCGCCGCGTTGCACGCGCACCAGATGCCCAAGCGTCTCTTGGCCGCGATGCTCAACCCGCGCAGCGCGACAGCGCGGGCTTTCATGAATCCGAGAGAGCTCGCGATGAACATGTCGAGCATCAATCGGCCGGAGGTGCTTCGCCTGGAGTTTCCCTCGATGAACGGTGTCGGCGACGCGCGCTCCATCGCCAGGATCTACGGCGCTCTGGCGACAGGCGGGCTCGAGCTGGGCCTCACTCGCGCCACGCTCGACGAACTCGAAGCCGACGTACCCGCCGCCTTCGACGTGATCTTTCGACTCGACAGCGCATTCGCGATGGGCTTCATGAAGCCCTTCCCGATCCTTCCGTTCGGCTCGTCAGCCCGCTCGTACGGGCACACGGGTCTGGGTGGGTCATTCGGCTTTGCCGATCCGGACGCCAAGATCGGCTATGCGTACGCAATGAATCGTGGCGGCTATTCGCTGCCGACAGATCCTCGCGAGATCGCACTCCGCAACGCGGTGTACCAGAGTCTGTGAAGAGCGCTCCGCTGCTCGTCAGATCGGATCGACAACGATCTCGGCATCTTGGATGTCCGATTCATCCGCAGGGAGCGCCCGTGCGGTCTCGGCTTCGAGGTAGATGCACTCACCTGGACAGTGCTCGGCAGCATCGACAGCGTCACGCTCGCCGCTGGCTGGCACGACGACTCGCCGACCCGGATCGGTGAACACCTCATCACCACGGTGGACATAGCCGATGCCGTCATCGAGCACGACGAACAGATCCGGTGAGCGGTCGACGCACAACCCTGCCCCCGTGCAACAGTCCTGATCGATCCAGACGAGCATCAGCCACCCCCACATCGTTGCTGTCAGTGTGATCCAGGGAGGACGGTGTGGCAACCTGCTCTGATGGCGTTCGAAACGGTGACGGGGTACTGCTGGCCGCAATCGATCGGACCTGGAGGTGCAGTCGGGCTGCACCTCTCGTCCTCGGGTGGCCGCGACGTGACGGTCGAGATCGTCCGGGTGGGCGCGAAGCGCGAGGTGGTGTGGTCAGAATCGGTGCCGGCCGGTGATCATCCGACGCCTGCGCGTGCGTACGAGAACGGGTGCGACTGGCCATCGGCGATCACGGTGACCACCGACCCGGCATGGCGCTCGGGGTACTACGAGGTCGTCCTCACGGTCGACGTCGACGGCAAGCTGCGCAGCGATCACGCATTCTTCGTGCTCAGGCCTGCGGGCGACTCGGCAAGCACGATCCTGTTGCAGTTGGCCACCAACACGTGGCATGCGTACAACGACTTCGGTGGCCACAACCTCTACACCGGGGCAACCACGGTGTCATTGCAGCGGCCGATGAGTCACGGCTATCTGTCCAAGCCGCCGGGCGCTGGCCGTCGAGTGACCACCACCCACCCTCCCGATCCCGACATGAACACCCACGTCGGCTACCTGCGTCAGCACCGCTTGTCGCCGTACGCCGGATCGGCAGGATGGCCGGACTGGGAGATGCCGTTCGTGCAATGGGCCGAGCGCCAGGGATACGACCTCGACGTGTGCACCAATGCCGATCTCGAGGATCATCCCGAATTGCTCATCGGCAAGCGGCTCGTCGTGTCCGTCGGCCACGACGAGTACTGGTCGGGCCCGATGCGCGACACCGTCGAGTCCTTCGTCGCCGGCGGCGGCAATGCGGCGTTCTTCTCCGGGAACACATCGTTCTGGCAGGTCCGGATGGAAGACCGGACGGCGGGCGACCATCCCGCGACCCAGAACCCCGCGACACGGATGGTCGGCTACAAGGGCCAGTTCAAGAACGACCCGGTGTACGACACCGAGCGGATGAGCGAACTGACGAGCATCTGGAGCGACCACCTGATCGGACGCCCGGAGAACCACATGACCGGCGTCAGCTTCTCGCGCGGCGGCTACCACCGCATCGGCAAGCGGGTGACCAACGGAGCAGGCGGCTACACGATCCATCGTGCCGACCACTGGGTGTTCGAGGGCACCGGGCTCGGCTACGGCGACGTGCTCGGTGCCGACGCCACCATCGTGGGATACGAATGCGATGGCTGCGACTTCACCGTCCGCGACGGCCTGCCGTATCCGACCGGCCTCGATGGAACGCCCGACACCTTCGTGATCCTTGGCACCGCTCCTGCCGCGCACTTCACGCGCACCACGGCGGCGCGGCCACCGAAGCCGACCGAGCCGGCCGAGAACGAGTTCATCGCAGCGCGCCTGTTCGGCACCCGCGACCCTGCGGCAGTAGAACGCATCGATCATGGCCATGCGGTGCTCGGCACGTACACGTCGTCCGGAGGGGGCACGGTCGTCACGTCGGGGTGCACCGACTGGGCCCACGGTCTCGCCGGTCGCGACGTTCAGGTGGAACGCATCACCGCGAATGTGCTCGACCGACTGAGCTGACCAGAGCGCTAACGCACACCCATCCAGTGGTCGAGCCAGTCGTGGTAGTGCTGGATGCGCACCTCGTCGTCGCAGAGGGTCATCTTCTCGAAGCCGCGTGAGTGCATACCCGCTTGTACGTCACGGATGTAGTGCACGTCCTGGTCGATGGTGATCGTCATCGTCTTGCGACCTTCGATGATGTCCTCCTGCGAGAACTCGTCGTGCTCAGGGCGCTGCACGGGTTCGAGATCCTTGTGGCTGTGTGGTGTGAACGGCACCCCGTGACGACGGGCGACCTCCTCGCTCGGTTGGCGGTGGAAGGTGAACTTGTCCCACAGGCACCAGTCGGGATCGGTCGGGTGGGGACGAGCCCTGGTGATGAGCGCATCGTCGGGCTGCACGGTGATCATCGTGTTCGGGAACACGTTGTACTGCTCGATGTCGGTGAGCCTCTCATCGGTGAACGGCTCGTAGTCCCAGCCGAGACCGGGTCCGGCATCGCGGCGCAACTTCTGGATGTCCTTGCGGATGTCGAGCACGCGTCCGTTGTAGTCGTCGGGGTCGGCGCCGAACAGGCGGACCTGACGCGCTTGGAAGAAGTTCGGCTCGTCGGGGATCGGCATTCGGCTGTTCAGCGCTCGGCGGTCACGGGCCTCGGCGGCACGGGGGCTGCGCCGTAGATGATCGGAGGTCGAGCGGGTACGTCAGGCATGGGTGAACTCCGTTCGGATTCGTTCTGCGTGCGTGATCGAACGTGGATCGCAGGTCATGGCCGGGTGCGCATCTCGTGTTCGGCCAGGTCGCGGATGCCCTCGACCGTGTCTTGCATGCCCGCCTTCAACTGGGCGAGCCGGCGCTCGAGGATCGGCTGTTCGCGTTCTGGGCGCTTGCGGATCATCGCCGATGTGCCCGACATCCCAGGCCCCAGGATCACCCGCTGGCGCAACCGCACGGTCCGACCGATGGCCTCGAGCTCGAACGACCATCGCGCACCGGGCTGGTCGGGGTCGACCACGTTCCACGCGAACACGCGGTGAGGTTCGTAACGGCTGACCCATGATGTGGTGGTCCACTCGCCCAGGCCCTCCAGACGGTTGTTCCCTCGGAATCGAGCACCGACCTCGGGAGTGGGGTCGAGCCACTCCGCCCGTTGCAGTTCGCCGCCGAACCGTGACGGTGTGGAGATGTCGCTCACCAGATCCCACACGACGGACGGCTTGGCGTCGATGTCCACCTCGACCGTCACACCGACCCCGTCATCGAGGTGAGCGAGACCGTCGTCGGCCGGTCGTTCGCGGGTGTAACCCCACCGGTCGAAGTACGTGATGTCCTGGGCGGGCCTGCGCGCCGCGGGGCGGAACTCGGTGCCGATCGTGTGCGCGACCGGGAGCAGCACCACCTGTGTGATGCCGTCGGGGATGCCGAGGAGGTCGGCGACATCGTCGGCGCGGTTGAGATGGATCGTGGTCCACGCCGTGCCGAGCTCGCGCGCTCGTGCCGCGAGGCAGAAGCTCCAGGCGGCCTGGAGCACCGAGTCGAACAGACCAGGTTTGCCGGATCCGTCGTGGCGACCCCAGATGCAGGCGATCACGATCGCCGGCACGTCCTCGAGGTGGCGGGCGAGATGGGCGCCCGACGCCATCACGCGTTCACTGGGATGACCGGTGCCCTGCAGGCGATCGGACAGCTCGATGATGCCTTGCCCGCCAGACTGTCGATAGATGTCGGCGAGGGCCGACTTGGTTGCGGGGTCGCGCACCACCATCCACCGGCGGCTCGAGATGTTGCCTCCGGTGGGCGCTTGCTCGGCGAGGTCGATGCACTCGAACAGCAGCGCGTCGTCGACGGGGCGAGAGAAGTCGAGCCGTGTCCGCACCGACCGGGTGCTGCGCAGCACCCGGTCGACCTGGTCGTGCTCGCCAGGCATCAGGCGCCGTGTCCGGCGGCCATCGCCTCCACGGTGAAGGCCTGGAACCGAGCCGTGTCGAAGCCGACCACGAGGCGGGCCTCGGTCTCGATGATCACGCGGTGCGGCGAGTCGAGGAACTTGGTGAAGCTCTGTCGGTACGGGTCGTCGGGGTTCTGCGCCAGACCCGACAACGTCGGGTAGAACCACCCCTTCAACTCGTCGAAGTCAGGATCGGCGTTCGTGTGCACGATCGAGTTGCCCTTGTACGAAGCGGTCTTGCCGCCCCGGTTGATCACCACTCCCGACTGCGGGCGCCGCCGCAGCGCGGGGACGCGCTTGCGTCGCTCGGCGCACGTGGTCCAGAACTTTCCGTCGCGGTACACATATGCGACCACCACTCCGACCGGGAAGCCGTCTTGTGTCGTCCACGAGAAGATGCACTCTCCGCCGCCCGACACGAGCTTCTGGAGCTCGTCGTCGGCGAGCCGCATGCTCGTGAGGTCTTCGTAGTCGACACTGGCGTCATCGGTCTGTTCGTTGGACATGTTCGGTACTCCTGGTTCGCGAGTTGCTGGACGCGACTGTTGCATCTTCGCCGTCGCAGGAACGACCCCACCTCTCCGGCCGTCCGCCGGTCCGACGGGCTCGCCGTTCGGCGATGAGGTGTCGCGTCAGGGCAGCGTGTCGTCGGAGTCGAAGGCTCGGTAGAACGAGGCGGTGATGGCGTGAAAGTCGACGAGCGACCGAGTTCGGGCAGCGAGCAACCGATGGGCCGCTTGGTCGGGTTCGTGCACCTGGCTGGTCACCAGGAACGACGGTAGGTCCGAGAGCGAACAGGCTCCGTTCTCGGCCAGGGCGAGCAATGCTGCACCGTGAGCGTTGGTGCAGTCGGGCGCAGCGAGGCGTCGCACCGGCACGCCGAACG
>JAYUSX010000243.1:0-4146 GCA_043755475.1 Actinomycetota bacterium | reverse complement strand
ATGCGTTGAAACCGTTGAGTTCTAGGAATACGGCTGTGGCGAGCCATCCGAGGCGCTTGTTGCCATCGACGAGGGCGTGGTTGTCGACGATCGATTGGAGCAGCGCTGCAGCCTTCGTGATGACGTCTGGGTAGGCGTCGTGTCCGAATGCCGTTGCTTGGGGGCGCGCGGCGGCGGAACCGAGGAGGCCGACGTCGCGGATCGGCGGTGGATCGCCGAGGAGGCCGCGGGCGAGGTCGATCAGATCGTCGAGGTCGAGGTATCCGACCGGATCGTTCATTCGCCGAGACGGCGCAGCGCGTCGGCGTGGCGGTCCATGACCAGCGCGGCCGCTGAAGCGACGCGGTCGCTGTGCCGGCCTCGGGCGACGAACTCGCGCACGGCGCGCCTGGCTGCTTCTTGCATCGAGATGCCCTCTGCCTCAGCGCGCTCGCGAAGGCCGTCCTGTTCGTTGTCCGTGAGCCGAAGAGTCATGGCCATGCGGGCATGGTATCAGTTCGATACCGTTCAGATCGCCGGAGTAACTGCCGCTCTGCTCGCCTTGATCGCTTGCAGACAGGTGTCGGACCAGATGACGGCGGAGGATGGGCTCTCGTCGAGGCCATCGCCACCACTCTCTCGACGGCCCCCTCGGTGTCGGTGTCACACCCCGTTTCTATGATGGTCAGTGTCGTTCCGTGTTCCCCCGGAGCGTGATCGGGACCTTCGTGTCCCTCGAATCACCGATGAACCGCACCCGTTGTCGTGTGTCGGGGGGAGGAGCGTGCATGTCCACTGTCGTCGACGATCCCATCGTGGATCCACCCGAGATCTCCGACGAGGAGATCCTCCAGCGATGCCGCGACATCGAGGCACAGCGGCGGGCGATGCTCGCTGAACACGTCCGGCTGCTGCGCGAACTCGAGCAGCGGAAGCTGTACTACTCGGACGGTCATCGGGACCTTGCCGGCTATGGGCGGGCCGAGTTCCGGTGGGCCGACCGCGACGCCAAAGCGCACCGTGATCTCGAACGGCTCTGCCGGGCATGTCCGCACGTGCTGGAGGCCTTGACGATCGGCCGTGTCGGATCGGCCCAGGTGTTCCTGCTCGCCCGCCTCGCCCGCGCGCCCCGGGTGGGGATCTATGTGGCGGAGCAGATCGAGGACTTCCTCGATCACGCCGCGACGTTGTCGTTCCTGGCGTTCGAGCAGTACGTGATCGCCTGGAAGTGCCTCATCGACCAGGACGGACCCGACCTCGAGCGAGCCCACCGCAACCGCAAGGCCAGCCTCGGCCAGACAGGGTTGACCGGCAAGTTCGACCTCGAAGGCCCGGCGTCGGATCACGTCCGGTTGAAGGCGATGCTCGCACACTTCGAAGAGATCGAGTTCCGACGCGACTGGGCAGCAGCGAAGGCCATCTGGGGTGACGACGTCGCGTCGGACAAGCTCCTGCGCACCGCCACCCAACGTCGCTACGACGCATTCCAGGAACTCCTCCGCCATGTGACGCTCCCCAAGCTCGTCGACTCCGAACTCCAAGATGGAGAGACCGCCGATGAGAGCCCGGAACCGGACGGGCCCGTCGAGACCGTGCTCAACATCGTGATCGATGCCGAGTCCGCCGTGCATGGACTGGAGCAGTTGCTGGGGATCTCGTCGATGGCGCCGGTGAGGTCACCGTTCGGACCCGGGAGAGGGTTCTGCCACACCTTCGACGGCGACCCCATTGCACTGCGCGACGCGGTCCTCGCGGGGATCGCTGGGAAGGTCCGGATCGTCCTGCGCGGCAGCGACGGACTCCCCACCGCCATGTCCTCCGCTTCGAGACTCTTCACCGGTGCCATGCGGGATGCCGTGTTGATGACGGCAACGCACTGCACGCACGACGGGTGCATCGTTGCCGGTTCCAAGTGTCAGACCGATCACCTGCGTCCCATCTCACAGGGTGGTGAGACCTCGGTCGGCAACGGCGCGCTCGCCTGCGGGCACCACAACCGATGGCGCTACCGCGCCAAAGTGAACGTCGTCCGACTCCCCGACGGGACCATCGCGACCTTCCGGCCCGACGGCAGCCGCATCGCCCCACCCAACTGACCCATCCAACTGACTCACCGTGACCTCACCGAACGAGGGCCAGGCCCGGCAGGGCCCACACCGACGCGCCCCGGCAGATGTTGAAACGCTCGGCCGGCCGGCACGGGTCCCTTCGTCGGTTGGTCCGTGGATTACCGTCGCAACGGGTCCAGGTTCCCCTGGTCGAGTTCGGAGGCACACCGATGACGTCGATGTCAGCGCACGAGGCGGGACAGGTCTTCGTGACACCGGCCGCGTACTCGGATCCGGAGTTGTTCCACCGAGCGTGCGCCGTGTTGCGCCGCGACGACCCGATCCACCTGGTCGAACACCCCGGCTTCGCTCCGTTCCGCGTGATCACCAAGCATGCCGACGTGCTGGAGATCGAGCTCCACAACAAGGAGTGGGAGAACGCGCCACGGCCGGTCATCGGCACCCTCGAAGCCGACCAACACCGGGTCGAGCAGGGCGACCTGCTGCGCACCCTGATCCACATGGACGACCCCGATCATCGGATCTACCGAGGCCTGACGTCGGAATGGTTCCTTCCGAAGAACCTGGCCAAGCTCGAAGGGCGACTGGCTGAACTCGCCAGGTTGTCGGCGCAGAGAATGGTGGAGCTCGGCGGTCGGTGCGACTTCGCTCGCGACATTTCGATGCAGTATCCGCTGCAGGTGATCCTGTCGATCCTCGGGCTCCCCGAGTCCGACTTCCCGCGCATGCTCAAGCTCACGCAGGAGCTGTTCGGTTCGGCCGATCCAGAGCTGTCGCGCGGCACGTCGGTGGAAGACCTCGCCGCCGTCGTGCAGGACTTCTTCGTCTACTTCACCGAGCTCACCGAGGCCCGCAAGTCCGAGCCCACCGACGACCTTGCGTCGGTGATCGCCAACGCATCGATCGATGGCGTGCCGATCGGCCTGATGGAGCAGATCTCGTACTACGTCATCGTCGCGACCGCTGGACACGACACCACGGCCTCGGCGATGGCCGGCGGCATGCAGGCACTGATCGAGAACCCCGATCAGTGCGCGCGCCTGCAAGCCGATCCGACCCTGCTGCCGAACGCTGTCGACGAGATCATTCGCTGGGTCACACCGGTCAAGCACTTCATGCGCAACGCCACCACCGAGTACACGCTGCGCGGCCACACGTTCCAGCCCGGCGATCCCGTGCTGCTCTCGTACCCGTCGGCGAATCGCGACGAAGAGGTCTTCACCGACCCGATGTCGTTCGACATCGGTCGGTCGCCGAACAAGCACCTCGCGTTCGGATTCGGCGTGCACTACTGCCTCGGTGCGATGCTCGCGCGCATGGAGATCAAAGCGATGCTGGCCGAGATCCTGCCGCGGTTGCGATCGATCGAGCTCGCTGGTGACCCGGCCGAGATGCACACCTTGTTCGTCGGTGGTCTGAAGCGCCTGCCGATCGCGTACGAGATCGTCTGACGCATGCCCGCCGACGCTCAACCGGACATCCTCGACGCCCTCGGCGGTGCGCTCACACCGCAGGCGTTGATCGCCCTCGCCAAGCAGCTGGGTCTGGGATTCGACGATGTCACCAGATTGGTGAAAGCGATCCTGCCTGCGCTGTTGGAACAACTGCAGGGCAACGCCGACCGTGGCGACAGCGAGAACATTGCGGCTGCGGTCAGCAAGGACCACGACGGCAGCGTGCTCGACGACGCTGTCGGGTTCCTCGGCGGCGGCTTCCTGCGCGGTTCGGGCAGCGGCATCCTCGGCCATGTGTTCGGCGATCAACTCGACGCCACCGCCAAACGGATCAGCGGCGAGACGCACCTCCCCGAAGGCGCCGTCCGCATGGCGATGACGGCGTTGGCGCCGATGGCGATGGGAGCGATCGCGAAGGTGGCGATCGGGGCGATCACCGCCGCCGGGGTCGCGGGTCTCCTGGCTGTCGCTGTGCAGGGCGTGCGCAGCGGCAAGGTGCAGCGGATGATCGGCACCGTGAACGATCGCTTCGACGACGATCGCGACGGCAATGCGCTCGATGACGTCGGCCGCGGTGCCATGCGCGCAGCCAAGAAGGGCGGCGTCGCAGTGAAGAACGCCGCCACATCGGTTGCATCGGCCGC
>JAYUSX010000242.1:0-4165 GCA_043755475.1 Actinomycetota bacterium | reverse complement strand
AGGATGCGCGAGCAGATCGTGGCCGCCGAGCGTGCCGCGATGTCGCTGTCCGGTCGCGCCACCGCACCGTGAGTCGCCGACGAACGGGCGCCCGGTGAGCGGTGATCCGGCGACCGGTGCGGCCCCTGCGAACGCGTTGCAGGTGACCCGAGCCGCCGCGACCGAGATCTCGGCCGCGTTGGAAGCCCTGGTAGCAACGGCCACCGCCGGCCGAACCGGAGCGTCGGGAGCGCGGGCGACGGTTCGTGTCGGTGCGGCGGCGATCGACCCGACCGACGAGGCCCGTCTGCACCCCGTGGAGGCCGAGATCATCGCCACCGCGGTCGGCAAGCGGCGTCGCGAGTTCGCGTCGGGCCGCGCCCTGCTGCGGTCCCTCCTCGACACCGATCAACCGGTGACGGTGCTCGCGTCGCGAGTGCCGCTCCTCCCTGCTGGTGTGGTCGCCAGCCTCGCCCACGACGACGACATCGTGATCGCCGCCACCAGCCGCGATCCGTCGGTCCGCTCGCTCGGGGTCGACATCGAACCGATCGGGGCGGTCGACGGCGAGGTGGCCGATGTGGTGCGGCGGCTCGAGGAACGCCAACTCGATCCCACGTTCGTGTTCGTCGCCAAGGAGGCCGTCTACAAGGCGTGGAGCTCATCGGGCGGCAGGTTCCTGAACCACCACGACGTGCAGGTGACCGACACCGGGGGCGGTGGCTTCACGGCGGTCGTGATCGACCAGCAGCGATCGTTCATCGGTCGTTCAGCTTCCGTTGGTGGCCGGATCATCGCGATCGTGGTCGACCTGCGCGACGATGTCGCTCGATGAGAATCCTCCTGACCAACGACGACGGCATCGACTCGACGGGCCTCCACGTGCTGGCCCGGGCGATGCGCGAACACGGCGAGGTGGTCATCATCGCCCCCGACCGCGAGTTCTCCGGTGCCGGAGCAGCGCTCGGCGCGCTGCACCTGATGGTGCCCGATGTGTGCAAGCACCACATCGAAGGCATCGACGAAGCGTGGTCGGTGTCGGGGCCACCGGCGTTGTGCGTGATGTTCGCTCGACTCGGCGCCTTCGGCGGATCGTTCGACCTCATCGTCTCGGGCATCAACCCAGGGGCGAACGTCGGTCGCTCGGTGTACCACTCCGGAACCATCGGAGCGTGTCTGAGCGGGCGCAACGGTGGCATTCCCGGGGTTGCCGTCAGCCAGGCAGTCACGGGTTTCGGCATCGAGGGTCAAGGCTGGGACGAGATGTTGATCGGCCAGAAGTGGCACACAGCAGCCGTCGTCGCCAGCGCGTTCGTGGGAGGCATGGTGCCGTCGATCGCCGCGGGCGCCCTGGCGGATGCAGCGGTCGTGAACATCAACGTGCCGAACTGCGAGCTCGACGAGATCAAGGGATGGGCGCATGCGCGCGTGGGCGTCGAGCCGCCGCGGCGGATGTCGAACGCTCACCTGGTGCCGAAGGAGGGCCACGAAGGCGCCTTCACGGTCAAGATGGCCTGGGGCGACGCCGTGGAGCTGCCGGCCGATACCGACGGTGGTCTGGTCGAGGCGGGCACCGTGGCGGTGAGCTACCTCACGCGCCTCGAGGAGCGTGCACGCACGGATCTCGCCGCGGCCGAGGCCGGTCTCCGCACCTTGCTCGGCTGAGCCACCCTGCCTGCCGGCCCGGCGACCGGTTCCACTTCACCACTCGCCGGTCGAGATCCTTCGGGGCGCGAGGTCGCAGCGTCTTTCCCGCGGGAAATCGGGACCGGCAGCGTGACCATCGGCCCTGTTCGGCACACGGCCGACGGCGCATCCTGGGGGCATGCCGGAAGTCGAACTGGTCATCCACACCGTCCCGCACGTGCCCCGGTGGCAGCGGCCATGACCACGCACGGATCGGAGGACACCAGCACGCCGGTGGCCAGTCCGGAGGCCGGTTCGCGCGAGCCGGCCTCGGGGACCGCTGCCGAGCACCACGTCATCGACGGCAACGAAGCGGCCGCCCGCATCGCCCATCTGATGAGCGAGGTGATCGCTATCTATCCGATCACACCGGCATCGCCAATGGGCGAGTTCGCCGACGACTGGAGTGCGCGCGGTCGCCAGAACCTGTGGGGTGTCGTCCCCGAGGTGATCGAGATGCAGAGCGAGGCCGGCGCCGCCGGTGCGCTGCACGGGGCGGTCACGCGTGGCGCCCTGGCCACCACCTTCACCGCCAGCCAAGGCCTGTTGCTGATGCTGCCGAACATGTTCAAGATCGCGGGCGAACTCACGCCCGCGGTGATCCACGTGGCTGCCCGAACGGTGGCCACGCACGCCCTCAGCATCTTCGGCGACCACAGCGACGTGATGGCTGCGCGCACCACCGGTTGGGCGATGCTGTGCGCGAGCAGCGTGCAGGAGACCGGTGACTTCTCGGCGGTCGCCCACGCAGCGACCCTGACCACCCGGGTGCCGTATCTGCACTTCTTCGACGGCTTCCGGACGAGTCACGAGCTCAACACCGTCGATCTCGTCAGCTCGGAGCAGCTGCGGGCCATGGTCGACGAGCGCTCGGTGAGCGAGTTCCGCGATCGGGGCCTCGACAGCGATCATCCGGTCATCCGTGGCACCGCCCAGAACCCCGACGTCTTCTTCCAGGCTCGAGAGGCGTGCAATTCCTTCCACGATGACGTGCCCGCCGCGACACAGGAGGCATTCGATCGCCTGGCCGCCCTCACCGGTCGGCAGTACCACCTCGTCGACTATCACGGGGCCCCTGACGCCGACCGCGTGATCGTGCTGATGGGCAGCGGCGCGGGCGCGGTGGGCGAGGCCGTCGACGCGATGAACGCTGCCGGCGATCGCGTCGGGATGGCGGTCGTCCGTCTGTACCGACCGTTCCCGTCGGCGCAGCTGCTGGCGGCATTGCCGCCCAGCGTGCGCACCGTCGCGGTGCTCGACCGCACGAAGGAACCTGGCGCACCGTTCGAGCCGCTGCACCTCGACGTGCTGTCGGCGATGTGGCACGCTCCCGCCGATCACTGGGCCGATGCCACATCGCCGCGTGTGATCGGAGGCCGATATGGCCTGAGCTCCAAGGACATCACGCCGGCCATGGCCAAGGCTGTGTTCGACGAGGCCGCTGCACCCGCACCTCGCAACGGATTCACGGTGGGCATCATCGACGACGTGACGCGGTTGAGCCTCGAGGTCGATCCGGGTTTCACGACCGATCGCGCCAAGGTGCGCGCGGTCCTGTTCGGCCTCGGCAGCGACGGCACCGTCGGCGCCAACAAGAACACCGCGAAGATCGTGGGTGACCAGACCGACCTGCACGTCCAGGGCTACTTCGTCTACGACTCGAAGAAGTCCGGCTCCACCACCATCAGCCATCTGCGTTTCGATCCCTCGCCGATCACCAGCACGTACCTGGTCGACCGGGCGACGTTCGTCGGCGTGCACCAGTGGAGCTTCCTCCAGCGCCTCGACGTGCTGAAGGTCGCTGCCCCGAACGCTGTCGTGTTGCTCAACAGCCCACACCGACCGGAGGACGTGTGGGGTGCGTTGCCCGAGAGCGCGCAGCAACTGGTGCTCGATAGAGGACTGCAACTGTTCACGATCGACGCGGCCGCGGTTGCCAAGGCCGCTGGGCTGGGTGGCCGGGTGAACACGGTGATGCAGGCGTGCTTCTTCGCGCTCTCGGGTGTGCTGCCCGAGGAACAGGCGATCGCATCCCTCAAGGAATCGATCGAACACAGCTACGGCAAGCGCGGCACGGTGATCGTGGAGCGCAACGTCGCTGCGGTCGACACCGCCCTCGCCAACTTGCATCCCGTCCCCATCGGGCGCGCCGCCGACAGCGGCGTCCACGTTCGGGCGACGGTGCCGGAGGGGAGCAGCGACTTCGTGCAACGGGTGACCGCCAGGATGCTGGCGGGGGAGGGTGACCTGTTGCCCGTCAGCGCGCTGCCTCCCGACGGCACCTTCCCCACCGGGACGGCGAAGGTGGAGCGCCGCACGATCGCCACGGAGATCCCGATCTGGGAGCCCGACCTGTGCATCGACTGCGGCAAGTGCGCGATCGTGTGCCCGCACGCGGCGATCAGGATGAAGGTGTACGAGCCGGCCGCGCTCGCCGATGACAGCGTGCTGAAGACCAAGTCGTTCCGCAGCCGCGAGGTGCCCGGCATGTCGTTGACCA
>JAYUSX010000241.1:0-4170 GCA_043755475.1 Actinomycetota bacterium | reverse complement strand
TGAGCGACGCGACGCGGTGGGCGTGCGCAACCGCCGTGTACTGGGCGATCATCCCGCCGAAGGAGATCCCGACCAGATGAACCCGATCGGCGCCCATCTCGTCGGCCCATCGCGCCACCGCGTCGGCCAGCGACGGGAACGTCATGGCACCGTCGAGCGGTGGAGAGGCTCCGTACCCGGGCAGGTCCCAGGCGGCCACCACGGCGCGCCTACCCAGGTCGGCAAGCTGTGGTTCCCATGACACGCAGCTGCCGCCGAGGCCGTGCAGGAGCAGCACGACATCGCCGACCCCTTCGGCTGGGCGAGCCTCGCGCCACGCGATCTGCACGCCGTGCACGTCGCGGACGATCGCCTTCATGGCCCCCGGAGCGGTCGAGTCGTCCATGCGCCGATCGTACTCACCGGTGCCAGCATGTCAACGGCGTTGACTACGGCGTTGTCGTGTCGTCACCAGGTCGAAGCAGGTCTGCAACCGACCCACCACCGTCGCGTCGGCGGTCCGATGTGCTCGCTATCGTTCGCTGTTGTCAACGCTGTTGACAACAGCGTGGGCGGCGGGCATGATCGCCTGATGTCCCTCGACATCTCCGCCTCCACATCCGAGTCCCTGCCCCCGCCCGGCACCCGGGAGTTGCGCCAGCACCTCGTGGGCCTCGTGCGGGCGATGGCACCGGCGATGAAGGAGCGGGCGGTGATCTACGACCGGCAGGCCAGCTTCCCCCACGAGAACTTCGCCGACTTCCGCTCCAACGGTCTGCTCGGGGTGTGCGTCCCACGACGCTGCGGCGGCCTGGGCGCGACCTACGCCGACTACATCCGCGTCAGCGAGGAGATCGGCAGGCACTGCGGCGCAACCGGCCTCACGTTCAACATGCACAACGCAACGATGCTGTGGTGCGGCCAGGTCGCGGATCTGCTCGACCTCTCCCCTGCCGAGCGTGAGCGCCACGACGCGATCCGCACCGAGATGTACCGAGGCGTCATCGAGGACGGTGCGATCCACAGTCAGCCCTTCAGCGAAGGGTTGGCACCAGGCGCCACCTCCGGCGTCTCCACCAAGGCGATCCCTGTCGACGGTGGTTGGCTGGTCACCGGCCGGAAGATCTTCGCCTCGCTGTCCGGCGCGGCGACGTTCTACAACGTCACCTGCCAGACACCGGGCGAGGACGAGATCCGCCTGCTCGGTGTCCCGGCGAACGCGGATGGGGTCGAGATCGTGGACGACTGGGATCCGCTCGGCATGCGCGGCACCGTGTCGCGGACGCTGTTGATGAACCAGGTGTTCGTCCCGAACGCCAACGAGTGGATGCCGGCCGGCACCTACAACCAGGCCGCCGTGCGCTACCCGTGGCTGTTCCTCTCGTTGTGCCCCAGCTACCTCGGGCTCACCGGCGGCATCCTCGACACGACCGCCGCCTACCTGCGCGGCGAACTGCCGGGCCAGGTCACCGGACCGCGCCGCGACCATGCGGTGAAGCAACATGGCTGGGCGCAGATGCAGTTGAAGCACCAGCAGAGCCAAGCGCTGCTGTACCGAGCGATCGACGATGCGACGATCGACCCCACCGAACAGGAGCTCGTGACCGGCTGGGCCGCGGCGGTCACGGTGATGGACCATGCAGCCGACGTCGCCTCCTTGGCGATCAAGGTGTGCGGTGGCCAGAGCATGCAGAAGTCGATGCCGCTCGAGCGCATGTACCGCGACTCCCGGCTCGGCAGCACCATGCTGCCGTGGAGCGCCGAGGTGTGCACCGAGCGCCTCGGGCGAGCCCGGCTGTACGGCGCCGACGAGACGGTCGGCCAGCAGTGAGTCGCGCCACGCTCACACGCGACACGATCGTCGACACGACGATGCGCATCATCGCCGAATCCGGCGCGGACGGGTTCACGATGCGCAGCCTCGGCCACGCCCTCGGCACCGACCCCACTGCGGTGTACCGCCACTTCCGCGACAAGGCCGAGCTGCTGCGAGCCGTGAGCGAACGGCTCCTGGCGACCGTCACGGTCGACCTGCCCGACGGTGACTGGCGAGCGACCACGGTCGAAGTGTGCCGACGGCTCCGCAACGCACTCCTCGATCAACCGCATCTGGCGACGGCATTGCAATTCGGTCCACCACTGCAACCCACCGAGTTCGCCATCACCGAGACCCTGTTGCATCAGTTCCGCGTCGCCGGGCTCGGTCTCGGTTCCGCCGCTCTTGCGTACCACAGCGTGATCGAACTCACGGTCGGCTCGGCGGCCATCGATGCCGCCCTGCACTCCCTGTCGAACCGCGAACGCTCGCAGCAGTACCTCCGGTGGCGCTCGGTCTACGCAACGCTCGATCCGGGCGAGTACCCCGAGGCGGTCGGGGCATCGGCCCACCTGTACCGAGGCACCGCCGATGAGCGATTCGTCCACGCCCTGACGGCGTTGCTCGACGGAATCGCCCCAGGATCGTGACCTCGCGACATACTGCGATCATGCCCGACTTCCAGATGCCGACCGCCCCATCGTGCGCGTTCGCGAGCGACAACGCTGCGGGTGCCCATCCGCTCGTCCTCGATGCGATCGTCCGTGCCAACGTCGGTCACGCGCTCGCCTATGGGTCCGACGAGTGGACGGCCGAGACCGAGGCTCGATTCCGCGACCTGTTCGGTCCACAGGCCGAGTCGTTCCTCGTGTGGAACGGCACCGGCGCCAATGTGCTGGCCCTCGCGGCGTTGATCCGCCCGGCCGACTCGATCGTGTGCAGCAACTGGGCCCACATCGCGGTCGACGAGACCGGAGCGCCCGAGCGGGTGCTCGGCAGCAAGCTCCAGACGGTGCCCACCACGAACGGCAAGATCCATCCCGAGCAACTGCTCGAGCTCGAGTACCTGATCGGCGATCAGCACCATGCCCAGCCCGGCGTCGTGTCGATCACCCAGAGCACCGAGCTCGGCGCCGTCTACACGGCCGACGAGGTGGCCGAACTGTGCGACACGGCGCACCGGCTCGGCATGAAGGTGCACCTCGACGGGGCTCGGATCGCGAACGCCACCGCTGCCCTCGGCGGCACGGTGCAGGCGATGCGATCGTTCACAGTTGATGCCGGCGTCGACGTGGTGAGCTTCGGCGCCACCAAGGCTGGCATGGCATTCGGCGAGGCGGTGGTGTTCCTCGATCCGGAGCTGGCGCGACGCGCCAAGTTCATCCGCAAGCAGGTGACCCAGCTGCCGTCGAAGATGCGATTCGTCGCCGCCCAGTTCAACGCGCTGCTCCAGGACGACTTGTGGATCCGCCTCGCACAGCACTCCAACGGCCTCGCCGAGCGCTTGTACGAGGCCACCAGCAGCATCGCCGGGGTCTCGTACGACGCCGCTCCCGAAGTGAACAGCGTGTTCCCGGTGTTGCCGGCGCACCTCATCGAGCCGCTCCAGGAGTGGTGCTTCTTCTGGCCCTGGGACGTGACCCGCAACCAGGTGCGATGGATGACGGCTTGGGACACCACGGTCGCCGATGTCGATCGGTTCGCCGCCGGAGTGGCCGCGCTCTGCGCTCACGGCTGAGGCGCCGCGCCGCCGATTTCTGTCGAATAGCGACCGATTTCCGGTGGTGCGGTTGGCACAACACGACCGCTGAGCAGGACATCCGTTCAGGATTCGGAAAGCACTCGTCATTGTTTGCCGAGTGCAATTGACTGCTGGATCAATTCTGATACTCTTCGTCCAAGCGCTGCAGGCTTTCCCTGGTAACGACATTCACCACCTGATGATCAGTCATCACGAGACGTGTCAGCACTGGGGGCTCTGAGGGGATGTGCCTGCAACGTGGTGTGACATCGCTCTGGGCAAGGGGGTTCCATGGCCGCGGTAGAGACGCTCTTCCATCGTCAGTTGACTGACGATCGTTGGATGAACGCAGCAGCCTGCAAGGGTTTGACGCATCTGTTCTTCCCACCTCCTGCTGAACGTCCGCAGGCGCGGGAACGGCGCGAGGCGATGGCCACGGCCGTCTGTCGTTCGTGCATCGTGAACAGCACCTGTCGTGAGTTCGCACGAACGAACCACGAGTACGGGTACTGGGGTGGCGAGAGCGAGGACGAGCGCCACGAGGCCGGGTTCCGCCTGATCGCTCCCATCGGCGTTCGCGCTCGCGACGCCGTCTGAACCCCTGACCGGTCGCTGATCCGTCGGCGCTTGCACC
>JAYUSX010000240.1:0-4173 GCA_043755475.1 Actinomycetota bacterium | reverse complement strand
AGCCAGGCAGGTTGATGGTGGCGTCCAGGGCCGCCACCCACAGCACGATGAATGCCGGCAGGCAGATCAGCCCGGCAAAGAATTGCTGCAGGCGTCGTTGGCTGGCCTGGCTCAGGGCGGGTCGTGGACGGGGAGCCTGGGGCGACATGGGCTGCGGTGGTGACATCAGGTGGCGGGCCTTGGGCTTCAGGCCGTTCTGTCGGCGTAGCCCAGGGGGTGCCCCTGGTGCCAGCGCCAGGCCGACGCCACGATAGCGTCCACCCCTGAGCGCACGGGTTGCCAGCCCAGCACGCTGCGCGCCCGGTGCGAGTCGGCCACCAGGATGGGCGGATCGCCTGGCCGGCGCGGGCCGATCTGCACCGGCACCGCATGGCCGGTGATGCGACGACAGGCATGGATGATGTCGAGCACGCTGGCGCCCTGGCCGCTGCCCAGATTGAACTTCAGCGCCTCGCCGGGCTGCAGCAGCGCCAGGATGCGCAAATGGGCGTCGGCCAGGTCGTCCACATGCACGTAGTCACGCACGCAGGTGCCGTCGGGGGTGGGGTAGTCGTCGCCGAACACGCGCACCGAGCCTCGCTTGCCCAGGATCGCCTTCATCACGAGCGGGATGAGGTTGAGCGACTGGGTCCAGTCCTCGCCGATCGCGCTGTCGTCGCTGGCACCCGCGGCGTTGAAGTACCGGAGGTTCACCGCCGTGAGACCGTGCGTGACGCCGTACCAGCGAAGAATCCGCTCGACCGTCGCCTTCGATTCGGCGTAGACGCTCTCGGGGGCGATCGGAGCGTCCTCGGTGACGGGGACGGCCGGTGGGGTGCCGTTCACCGAGCAGCTGGAGGAGAACACGATGCTGCGCACCTCGGCGGCGAGCATCGCCTCGACGAGATCGACCGTGCCGGCGACGTTGTTGAGCCAGTACTTGTCGGGCAGGACCATGGACTCGCCGACGTTCTTGTAGGCGGCGAAGTGCACCACCTGCGTCACTGAACGCGAGCGGCACAGTTCGGTGACGAGCGCACGGTCACGGATGTCGCCGACGACGAGTTCGGCGCCCAGCAGTGCGTCGCGGTGGCCGAGCTCGAGCGTGTCGAGCACGACCACGTCGCGACCGCGAGCACGGAGCATGCGCACGGTGTGGGAGCCGATGTAGCCGGCACCGCCGGTGACGAGGATGGTCATGGTGTCTCTCAGTTGCTCGGTGGTGAGGAGGTCAGACGGTTTCGTGGGTGCGGAAGAAGTCGATCATCGTCGACAGGCCATCGCGCAGCGACACGGTCGGAGTCCATCCGTACGTCGACGATGCCAGCGTGATGTCGGGTTGGCGCTGCATCGGATCACCTTCGCGCTCCGACGGCAAGGGAACCGAGATGATCTCGCTGGACGAGCCGGTGAGGTCGATGATCGTCTGCGCGAGCTCGCGCATCGTGAACTCGCCGGGGTTGCCGACGTTCACCGGGCCGGTGAGTTGGCCGTCGAGCACGGCGATCAATCCCTCGACCTCGTCGCTGACGTGGCAGAAGCTGCGGGTCTGGTCGCCGTTGCCGTGCAGGGTGATCGGCTCGCCCCGCAACGCCTGGAGGACGAACGTGTTGACCACACGGCCATCCTCGGGGCGCATGCGTTCGCCGTAGGTGTTGAAGATCCGCACGATGCGCACCTCGAGTCCGTGCACGCGGTGGTACGCCATCGTGAGCGCCTCGCTGAACCGCTTGGCCTCGTCGTAACAGCTGCGCGGACCGATGCAGCTCACGTTGCCCAGGTAGCTCTCGGGCTGAGGGTGCACCAACGGATCGCCGTAGACCTCGCTGGTGGACGAGAGGAAGAAGCGGGCGCGTTGGGCGACTGCCAGGTCGAGCAGGTTGCGGGTGCCCGTGGAACCGACAGCGAGGATCTCGAGCGGCATGGTGGCGAAGTCGAGCGGCGACGCAGGGCTGGCGAGATCGAGCACGGTGTCGTACGCACCCTCCGACACCCGGGTCGGGAACGGCTGCGTGATGTCGTGCTCGATCATGGTGTACGCCGGGTGATCGGCGAGATGGGCGACGTTGCTGCGGCGCCCTGTCGCGAAGTTGTCGACCGCGGTGACCGTGTCGCCGCGCGCCAGCAGCACATCGGTCATGTGCGACCCGATGAAACCACCGCCACCCGCAATGAGATGGTGAGCCATCAGCGTCCGATGCCGAGGTGCGTGAACCCGGCGTGGTTCCAGGCGGCCCGCTCGAGCAGGTTGCGGGCGTCGACCACCGTGCGCCCTGGCATGTTCGCGGCGACCAGCTTCGGGTCGAGCCAGCGGAAGTCGTCCCACTCGGTCAGCACGGTGAGCACGTTGGCCCCCGCCGCAGCCTCATACGGGTCGGCGCACACGATCACGCCTTGCGGCACGCCGGGTTTCGGAGCGTCGACGGTGGGGTCGAACGCTCGCACCGTGGCACCGGCCGCGAGGAGTCGGTCGATGATCGACACCGAGGGCGAGTCGCGCAGGTCGTCGGTGCGTGCTTTGAACGTGAGGCCCCACACTGCAACGGTGGTGCCGTCGAGCGATCCGCCGGCCGCGACCCTGATCTTGTCGGTCACGCGATCGAACTGCTCGTCGTTGGCCGTGATGACACCGGCCAGCAGATCGAACCGATAGCCGGCCTCGTTCGCAATCTTGAGAAGGGCCCGCGAGTCCTTCGGAAAGCAGTTGTGCGCAACCAAACCACCGGTCGTGACCACCGTGTGTGCACGGTCCACCTCGACCGAGTACACCGTCTGGGCGGCAGGTCGGCGATCGACGCCGACGACGCGGACCCACGCAGTCCCTTTGCGGTCGCGTCGGTAGCCGGTCGGAGCGATGCTTTTGCTCTGGGCGTCGAGATGGCGAGCAACGGCGTCGCGTTCGTGTGGCTCGAGCAGCCACATGCAATCCTCGATCTGATCAGTTCCGGAGATCACGAGCCAGTGAGTGTCCACTGTGCTCTTCGTGGTGCGGGCAACCTTCTGTCGGGCGATCACGCCTTGGTCGGCGAGCAGGCGAAGCATCCCGTCAGCAAGCGCGGGGGCGACCGTCCCGTACTCGAGCGCTACCGACGGCCCACCGTTGATCGACGACCATGATCCGTCTCCTGCCCAGAGCCCACGGAGAAGTGCCTGCTTCGCGGCGTCCGCGGCTGACCAGATCATGTCGGGTAGTCGGTGGGTGTAGCAGTTGATGCCAACGCCGAGCACGTGCTCGAACCAGGAAGCCAAGATCCGCGACGAGATGGATACCTGCAACGTGGTCGTCAGCCGACGAACGGTGACCTTGACGCCAAGTCCCTGCCAGTAGCCAGCGACCTTCTGGGCGAGGTGCATCTCGTCGGTGGGGTGAAACGACCAGCAGACGCGTCGACGCGCGCCGTCGGTGCCGATGTGCCCCTCGGCCAGGAACAGTCCGATGACTTCCCACAGTTCGTCGGTGAGTTCGATGTCGGCGGGAACATACGTGCCGTTGGTGGTCGTTCCGAGCATTGCGCCGGCGAGCGGGAGTCTGAGCATCGCGGACTCCGTGAGGCGGAGTGTTCGACTGCGTCGGTAGTCGTGACGACGAGGAACTGGAAGGAGATGATCGACAGCCCGAGCGATCGTCATCTGGTGATCGGTGAGACGCAAGATGACCTCACCCCAGACCAACCCCGCAGGAGCGAGGGCTTCGATCACAGACGCATGGTCGGGGTCGAGTCCCCTTGCAAGGGGGGCCCCGATCGACAGGGGCAGCCAGTCGTCCACGGTGACGTCTCCGGCAAGCTTCTGCTTCGACGATTCGCCGTCGCGAACGACCATCGGGTGATCCGCCGTCACACTCAATCGTCGGCCCATCTTGGTGCGAACGTCGATCATCGTCCCGGCGTACGTCCGCTGGGTGATGAGCAAGGCCGGCTGGAACTCGGGCCTCACCTGGCCCTCTGTCCAACTGAGCACCTCGAGCCCACGTAGGTCGAGCATCGCGAGTTGGTCGAAACGGACCATCCGGGTACCGAAGTCATCGCGTACTACCAGGGTCTCGGCGCCGTCGAAGCAACTTCCGCCCCAGCCGGGACCGGGGCGGAGGAACTCGGTGCCGATGCGCTTGTCGTAGCCCATGCCGACGACGACGTCGTTGACGTCGGCCCCGACGCCTTCGCACACCGCGGCGATCGCGTTGATGAAGCTGAG
>JAYUSX010000239.1:0-10498 GCA_043755475.1 Actinomycetota bacterium | reverse complement strand
GTGCGGCGCCCATGGTTCGCGGACCACTCGGGCAGTGAGGTCGAATCGGGTTCGCCTCAGCGCCTCGGCAACCACCTCGGGGGAGTGGCGGTAGTTGGTGATCGAGACCGGGCGACCCTGAATGTCGGTGCGGTGCACGCGTTCGCCGTGTCCGGCCTGGAACGCGACCAGCACGTGTGCGCCGACGACCATCACCCTGCGCATCTCGGTGAAGGTCGCGTCCAGCTGATCGGGCGGTGTGTGGATGATCGAGTACCAACACACCGCCGCAGCCACGGATGCATCCGCGAACGGCAGGTCGGCGAGTTGGCCCTCTTCGAAACGGATGGCCGGATGGGATGCGCGGGCGATGTCGAGCATCGCGGTCGAGACATCGACCCCGATGACCTCGAGCCCTCGCTCGGCCACGAAGGCTGCGACCCGACCGGGCCCGCACCCCAGATCTGCGACCGGCGACCCGTCGCCGACGAGTTCGACGAACGCGGCGAGCACGGCACGGTCGAGCGGCGCTTCCACCTCGGCACTGATCTCGGTACCGATGCGCACCGCGTACAGATCAGCCGTGGCGTCGTACGCAGCTCGTGTGCTCGACACATGTGTCGGGTCGTCCATGACGACGAACCTACTGTTCGGTCGGTGCGGGTCAGCCCGAGTTTCGCGCCGACCACTAGGTTGTCGCCATGACGTCCTCCTCGAAGAAGAACATGCAGTACCGCCGTCTCGGCCGCAGCGGCCTGCAGGTGTCGGTGCTGTCGTTCGGCTCGTGGGTCACCTTCGACAACCAGTTGAAGGACGACGCGGCGCTCGAGTGCATGCAGGCTGCCTACGACGCAGGGAGCAACTTCTTCGACAACGCGGAGGTGTATGCCGGCGGCGAGAGCGAAGCGATCATGGGTCGGGTCATGGAACAGCTCGCCTGGCCGAGGCACACCTTCGTGCTCACCACCAAGTTCTACTGGGGGATCCACGGTCGACTGCCCAACATGCAGAACACGTTGAACCGCAAGTACCTGATGCAGGCGATGGAAGGCTCGCTCGACCGCATGCGTGTCGACTTCATCGACGTCATCTACTGCCATCGGCCCGACCCGAACACGCCGCTCGAAGAGACGGTGTGGGCGATGAGCGACATCATCAGCTCTGGCAAGGCGCTGTACTGGGGCACCAGCGAGTGGAGCGCCGACGAGATCCGTGGCGCATGGGACATCGCCGATCGCCACCACTTGCACAAGCCGGTGGTCGAGCAGCCGCAGTACAACATGTTCAGCCGTCGCCGCGTCGAGAAGGAGTACGCCCGCCTGTACGACGACATCGGTCTCGGCACCTCGATCTGGAGCCCGCTTGCCTCGGGCCTGATCACCGGCAAGTACGCGAACGGCATCCCGCAGGACTCACGCGCAGCGTTGCCGGGTCATGGCTGGCTGGCCGACAGCCTGACCGACCCGGCACAGGTGGCCAAGGTCGAGAACCTCCGCCCGATCGCGGCCGAGCTCGAGTGCTCGTTGGCACAGCTGGGCATCGCATGGTGCGCTGCGAATCCGCACGTGTCGACGGTGATCACCGGCGCCAGTCGGGCCAGTCAGGTGATCGAGAACTTCGCTGCGATCGAGGTCCTGCCGAAGCTGACGGCCGAGGTCATGGCTCGGATCGACGCCGTCATTCGCTGACGGCCGCGGCGACGCACGCCAACCTGCTGCAACCTGCTGCAATCTGCTGCAACCTGCTGCAATCCACTGCTCGCGCGACGACCGGCGATATGTCGCTGGGGCGTCGTCAGCGACGCACCACGAGTGGATTGCCGCTGGCCCACAGCACCGTGAGATCGCGGTGACGGATCCTCCATCCTGCGGCGGTGCGCTCCACCCGGTCCTCGTACGTGCCGGCGACGATGTACTGATCTCCGCCCTCGCAACCCGTCAGCACGTGCTGGGCATGGAACTGACATCGCTGGGTGCCCACGTCGCCGGCGACGTGGACGAGCTGGGAACCCACGATGTGCTGGCTGCACGAGAGGGGAGAGAGCACGAGGTGCACCCGCGCCCAGATCGCGTCGATCCCTTCCTGCAGGCCAGTGCCCAACACGGCGGTGGCGTCGGGCAGGAACACTCGGTCGAACGCTGGGCGATCGAGGCGGTCGATCGCCCAGCAGTACTGCGCGGCGAGATCGCGAATCGCGGCCTCGTCGATCAGACGGCGGTGGGAGAGCTCGAGGTCGGCGGGAGCGTTCATGATCGCAACGTAGCCATCGCGATCGCCCAGCTCGGGACCAAGGGCCCTATCTGACCGAACGATCAATTACGTACCGTCAGCCAGGGAATCGAGCCTGGGGAGGACATCAATGCGCCAGCGCAAGCATCCGCTCAGCGGAGCCATCTACGACGTACGCGACGACGGCCTGGTCGAGGTCACGCTCGACGGCAGGGTGGGTCTGTTCACCCACGAGGGCGACCATGTGTCGGGCGAGATCCATCATGCCGATCCCCATTTCTGCTTGTGGTTGGCAGGGCCCCAGGTACCTGCGTCGATGGCGCGCAACCCCAAGGACCTCCCGAGCATCGCTCGGCAGTATCAGCAGGAGCATGTGACGACAGGGGGAGCGCAGTGACCGCCATCGACGAGACTGTCCCGCCCGTCCGTTCGGGTGGCGCCGACTACCAGGACCTCCTCGACGCCGACACGAAGGACGCACCGGTCGTGCTGCGGATGAGGAATCCGATCGCGCCCGGTCCGACGTTCGTTCCGGTCGAGCGGTACACGTCGCGTGCATTCCACGAACTCGAGGTGGAGAGGCTCTGGAAGCGGGTCTGGCAGATGGCCTGCCGCGACGAGGACATCCCCGAGGTGGGCGACCACATCACCTACGACATCGCCAACCTGTCGGTGGTGGTGGTGCGCGTCGCTCCCGACGCGATCAAGGCGTACCAGAACGTCTGTCTCCATCGCGGTCGCCTGCTGAAGGAGAAGCCTGGCCGCGACACCGAACTGCGGTGTGCGTTCCATGGCTTCGCATGGAACCTCGATGGTTCGCTCAAGCACGTGCCGTGCAAGTGGGACTTCCCGCAGGTCGACGACAGCTGGAAGCTGCCCGAGGTGCGCGTCGATTCATGGGGCGGGTTCGTGTTCGTCAACTTCGATCTCGACGCCGGCCCGCTGGCGGATCACTTGGGAGATCTGTCGACGCACTTCGAACGCTGGCCATTGGAGAAGCGCTACAAGCAGGCTCATGTCGCCAAGGTGTTGCGCTGCAACTGGAAGCTCGCCCAGGAGGCGTTCATGGAGGCGTACCACGTGGTGGCCACGCACCCACAACTGCTGGCCGGCATCGGTGATGCGAACAGCCAGTACGACGTGTTCGGCAACTTCTGTCGGGCCATCACTCCGAACGGCACGCCCAGCCCGCACCTCAAGTGGACGCCCACCGAGCAGGACATGCTCGACGCGATGTTCGACCGCAGCCTCGACGAGCCGCGCATCCTGGAGGTGCCCGCCGGCGACACGGCGCGGGCCACGGCGGGCGACCTGCGCCGCCGAGCGATGGCCGATGCGATCGGAGATGTCGCGGCCGACCAGCTGAGCGATGCCGAGATGTGCGACAGCATCTACTACACGGTCTTCCCGAACTTCCATCCATGGGGTGCGTACAACCGCATCGTGTACCGCTTCCGCCCCTACGGCAACCGGCACGACATGGCGATCATGGAGTGCATGTTCCTGGCTCCGTACGACGAGGCCCAGGCCAAGCCGCCGGCTGCGCCGATCCATCACCTCGGACCCGACGACGACTGGACCGAGGCGTTCGAGCTGGGCATGCTCGCCCGGGTGTTCAACCAGGATGTGTTCAACCTGCCCAAGGTGCAGGCGGGGCTCGAGACCGGGGCGATCGACACGGTCACGTTCGCCAACTACCAAGAGACCAAGCTTCGTCACTTCCACGACTTGCTCGGGCGGTGGACCAGTAATGACTGACACTGATCCGACCAGGCTCGATCCCACCAGACTCGATCCGAGCGACTTCGACCCGCGCCTCGACAGCGTGCAGCAGTGCCCGTTCGCGCACTACGCCGCGCTGCGCGAGTCGGCACCCGTGCACGAGCTGTCGGGGGAGTGGGTGGGTCGAGGCAGCGAACGGGTCTTCGCCGTCTCGCGCTTCGATCTGGTCACCCAGGTGCTCACCGACTGGCACACCTTCTCGTCCAAGTTCGGTTCGTCGCAGAGTTCGAACACCGCATGGATCATCCGAAGGACGATCTGCTGACGGCGTTGTTGAACGCCCGGCTCGACAGTGCCGACGACATCGAGGGTGGCCCGCTGGAGATGGCCGAGCTGCTGTCGATCGTGCAGCAGCTGCAGGTGGCCGGCAGCGAGACGACGGCGAGCCTGATCGCCGATGCGGTCGTGCTGCTCGATCGCGAGCCCGATGAGTGGGCCCGCATCGCTGCCGAACCCGAGCGCGCGGGCCGCGTGGTCGAGGAGTGCCTCCGCCTCGCCAGTCCGAACCAGGGATTGTTCCGCATCGTCACACGCGACACCGAGCTCGGCGGGGTGCCGCTCCCGGCCGGGTCGACGCTCTGGGTGCTGTACGGATCGGCCAACCGGGACGAAGCGATGTTCGGCGACAACGCGGCGGACTTCGATGCCGACCGCGAACGAGTGCAGCAGCACATCGCGTTCGGCAAGGGGGTGCACTACTGCGTGGGTGCCCCGCTGGCCCGCCTGGAAGTGACGATCGCCCTGCAAGTGCTCGCCCGCCGCTTCAGCAGCATCCATCCCGTCGATGCGGCGTCGTTGCGCTACGGCCCGAGTTTCATCCTGCGCGGCCTCGCGTCGCTGCCGGTGGTGCTCACCCCTCGGGGCTGATCGACGACAACGACGCGAGCGTCCACGACGTCACCGTGGTGAGATCGGCTGCGAAGAAGTGATCGGCGCGTGCCACCACCGTCGCGTGAGCGTTCACCCACTCTCGCATCGCCTCGGCGGTGGGCGCCGGCGGGCTGAACTGATCGTGCCCGGCGACGAGCACGTACTTGGGTCGCAGGTCGGTTGCCGCGGCACGCGCCGCGGGCATCATCGCGAGCGGCGGCGCGACCGCCAGCCAGCCGTCGAGGGAATCGTGCACCACGTCGAGCGCGACCGCTGCCCCGAAGGAGTATCCCGCGAGCCACAGCGGCGCGTCGACCACCGACGAGAGCGTGTCGAGTGCTGCGACGGCATCGAGCCGTTCGGGTTCCCCGCCTCCATGCGTGCCCTCTGAACCGTTCACCCCTCTGAAGTCGAAACGCAGCACCGCGATGCCGGCGGCGGCGAGCGATCGGAACATCGCGTCGACGACGGGGTTGTAGCGATCGCCGCCGAACTGCGGGTGTGGATGGCAGATCACGACACCGAGCGCCGCTCCATGGGGTGTGCAGAGGTCGCCCTCGAGTCGAAGCCCGTCGGCCGTGTGCAGTCCCACCTGGTGCGTTTCGATCCCCACGGGGCCGACGGTACCCTGCGGCCATGGCCGTGGACGACAAGCTGCCCATCAAGATGCTCAACGATCGCGTGCTGGTTCACATCCCCGAAAAAGATGGCGAACGACGCTCCACCGGCGGCATCCTCATCCCGGCCACCGCCCAGGTGTCGAAGCGTCTCGTGTGGGCCGAGGTGACCGCGCTGGGGCAGAACGTGCGCACGGCCGAAGTGGGTGATCGGGTGCTGTTCAGCCCCGAGGATCGCTACGAGGTCGAAGTCGGCGGCGTCGACTACATCATGCTCCGCGAACGCGACATCCATGCCGTCGCCGCCAAGCGCATCGAGTCGAGCACCGGCCTGTACTTGTAGCCGCCATCGGCCCCCGCCCGGTCAGGGCTGGGTCAGAGCTGGCTCGCGAGGATCGCGTCGATCTGGTTGGCGGCTGCGGTGATGCCTTCCAGCATGCCCATCGCGATGAGCTGCTCCATCTGCTCGATCGAACCGAACGTCGAGGTGACCTCCATCTTCGTTCGGCCCACCTCGAGCGCTCGGATCGTGACCACCGCCGACGTGGTCGGCATCTCGGGGTTCGGCGTGCCGTCGGCGTCGGCGAACCCGTCGACGAACTCGAGCGACGTCGGCCGCTCGACGGCGACGATCGCCCACCAGCCTCGGTGTTGGTCACCCTCCGGGCCGGTCATCACGTACGTGACCCGCCCGCCGGGGGACAGGTCGTGGTGTTCCACCGAGGCCGGGTAGGTGGGCGGCCCCCACCACCGTTCGAGCTTGCGCGGATCGGCCCACAACTCCCACACCTGTTCGACGGACGCGTCGAACTCCGTGGTCATGGTGAGCGTGAGGTGGTGGGGGTCCTTGCGGACGTCGGTGACGGGCATCTGCTTCTCTCTGTGGGTGTTGTGTGTACGTCTGTCGGTGTGTCGGTCAGAAGTCTTCGTCGAGGACGGACTGGAACCGGACGATGCGTTCGCGCCACAGCGCTTCCAGACCTTCGAGCACCCGAGCGGCGCGCCGCACCGTGGCGAGGTTGGGGTGGACGAGCTGCTCGCGGCCGCGGCGCTCCTTCGTCACCAGCTCGGCTCGTTCCAGCACGGCAACGTGCTTCTGCACTGCAGCGAAGCTCATCGGGTACTCGCGGGCCAGGGCCGACACCGACCATTCACCGTCGAGGACCCGTTGGACGATGTCGCGGCGGGTAGCGTCGGCGAGCGCATGAAAGACACGGTCGATCTCCTCGGCCGACGGTCGGTCCAGATGATCTACAACCATATGGTTGTAGATTAGCGAACGGTCCGGTGGGTCAATGGCATGGGGCGCCGACATGACCGCCTCGTAGAGTGACGTCCATGTCAGCCGGCGCCCGGATCGATGCAACCCCCGAGCAGCTCGCTGCGGTGAAGTACGACGCGAACGGTCTGGTGCCTGCGATCGCCCAGGACGTGAGCGACGGAACGATCCTGATGATGGCGTGGATGAGCCCCGAGACGCTGGCGCTCACCATGCAGGAGGGCCGCACCGTCTACTGGAGTCGCAGCCGTCAGGAGGTGTGGCGCAAGGGCGACACCAGCGGCGAGGTCCAGTGGGTGCAAGAGGCGTTCTACGACTGCGACGCCGACGTGCTGCTGTTCAAGGTGATCCAGGACGGCGCAGGCGCGTGTCACACGGGCGCCCGGTCGTGCTTCTTCCGCAGATTCGGCGCAGACCAGAACCCATGAGCCAGCTCACCATGCGTCCCTCGCGGGACGAGTTCCGCCGGCTGGCCGGCGAGCACACGGTCGTGCCGGTGTGGACCGAACTGCTCGCCGACCTCGAGACGCCGGTCGCGGCGTACGCGAAGCTCGTCGGCGACGGCGCCGGCTTCCTGCTCGAATCGGTGGAGCACGGCGAGCGGTGGGCCCGGTTCAGCTTCGTCGGTCGCGACCCGCAGGCGACGATGATCCTGCGCGACGGGGTCATCACGGTGCACGGCGCGCTGCCTGCGAGCGTTCCAACCGATCGGGGCATGCTCGCCGCACTGGACGAGCTGTTGCAGGTGTACAAGGCGCCGTTGTTGCCCGATCTGCCACCGATGCAGAGCGGGGTGATGGGCTTCCTCGGATACGACGTGGTGCGCGAGATCGAACGCCTGCCCGACACGCCGAACGACGATCGCGGCCTGCCCGACGCGATCATGAGTGTGATCGGCTCGCTCGCTGCGTTCGACCACTGGCGCCAGCGCGTGTACCTCATCGAGAGCGTGTCGGTGCACGAACTCACGGGCGACTCGCTCGACGCCGCGTACGACGGCGCGTGCCGGCGCGTCGAACGCGCCGTGGCCGACCTGGCCAGACCGCTGCGCTACGTGCCGGTACCGCCGCCCGAGGCAGGCGAAGCGTTGCCCGAGGTGCGCAGCTCGATGCCCAACGGGATGTACCAGCGCGCCGTCGAGGTCGCCAAGGAGCACATCCTCGCCGGCGACATCTTCCAGGTGGTCCTGTCGCAGCGGTACGACATCCAGCTCGAGGCCGACCCGTTCGACTTCTACCGCGTGCTGCGGCAGGTGAACCCCAGCCCGTACATGTACTTCCTGCGTCATCCCGAGATCACGATCGCGGGCAGTTCGCCGGAGCCGATGGTGCAGGTGCTCGGCCGCAAGGTCGTCAGCCGCCCGATCGCGGGCACGCGCCGCCGTGGCCGAACCGACGAGGACGACCGCCGCATGGCGGCCGAGCTGAAAGAACATCCGAAGGAGGTGGCCGAGCACATCATGCTGGTCGACCTTGCACGCAACGACGTGGGACGTGTCGCAAAGTTCGGCACCGTGCACGTCGACGAGTTGATGACGCTCGAGAAGTACAGCCACGTGATGCATCTCACGTCTCAGGTGACGGGAGAGCTCGTCGAGGGCAAGACGCCCATCGACGTGCTGCGCGCCACGCTGCCCGCCGGCACCGTGAGCGGCGCTCCGAAGGTGCGTGCGATGGAGATCATCGACTCGCTGGAACCCGTCAAGCGCGGGCCGTATGCCGGCGTGGTCGGCTATGTCGACTTCAGCGGCAACCTCGACACCGCCATCGCGATTCGCACGATGTTCGCCGGGCCGCACGGTGCGTCGTTCCAGGCAGGCGCCGGCGTGGTGGCCGACTCGGTTCCCGACGACGAAGACCTCGAGTGCCGGAACAAAGCTGCCGGTCTGCTCGCCGCCGTACCTGCGGCGCGCCGGATGACGGCACGCCGAACCGAGGAGGGCACGTCGGCCTGACCTTGTCTCGCGACGCCCGCCTGCTCGTGGTGTCGAGGGGTGTGCGCGGTTTCGTGGATGGCGCCGTCGCGGTCGCCCTGTCGGCGTATCTCACCGTGCTCGGCTGGTCGGGAGCTCGCATCGGGGTGCTCGTCACGGGCATGCTGCTGGGCTCGGCGGCACTCACCCTGCTGGTGGGCGTGCGACTGGGAGCTGTCCCCCGCCGAACGGTGTTGCGATGGGGCGCGGTCACGATGATCGCAAGCGGACTGGTGTTCGCATCGACGACGACGTTCGTCGTGCTCCTCGTGGTGGGTGTGATCGGCACGATGAACCCCACCAGCGGCGACGTGAGCGTGTTCTCGCCCATCGAGCAGTCGCTGGTACCGGCAGCGGTGGCTGCTGTCGATCGCACGGCGATGTTCACCCGCTACGTGTTCACCGGCACGCTTGCAGCAGCGGTCGGCTCGCTCGCGGTCGGCGTGCCCGAGTGGGTCGCCGATCGGACGGACATCTCCGACGAGGTGGCGCTGCGCTGGGTCTTTCTCGCGTATGCGGCGGCCGGTGTCGCGGTGTTCGTCGCGTACCACCGACTGTCGGCTGCCGTCGAGCCATCGAGCGCTGAACCGCCCACGCCGCTCGGACCGTCCCGGAGGATGGTGCACCGTCTGGCGCTGGTGTTCAGCATCGATTCGTTCGGTGGCGGGTTCGTCGTCCAGTCGTTGCTGGCACTGTGGTTGTTCCGCCGGTTCGACCTGTCCGCCGGTGCGGCGGGTGCGTTGCTGTTCTGGATGGGCGTGTGCTCGGCCGGCTCGATGTTCGCCTCGCCCCTCCTGGCCAAGCAGATCGGCTTGGTCCGCACGATGGCGTTCACGCACATGCCCGCACAGGTGTTCTTGATCCTCGCCGCGTTCGCTCCGAGCCTGCCGATCGCAATCGCATTGCTCACCGGGCGCAGCCTGCTCGCGGCCATGGACGTGCCGGCTCGCAACTCGTACGTCATGGCGATCGTCACCCCCGCGGAGCGGGCCGCAGCGGCAAGCTTGACCCAGGTCCCACGCAGCCTTGCGGCAGCTGCATCGCCTCTGTTGGCGGGATGGTTGCTCGACCAGAGCGACTTCGGCTGGCCGTTGGTGATCGCCGGAGTGCTGAAGCTCGTCTACGACGTCACCCTGTTGACCATGTTCCGCCACGTCCGCCCACCCGAAGAACACGCCGCGTTTGGTCGCTGACGCGTGCATGTGACGCGAGAGTGAACAAACGCTGCGGGCGGGTTGTCGCGTTTGGTCGCTGGCGCGTGCATGTGACGCGGAAGTGACCAAACGCGATCAGTCGATCAGGCCGCCGATCAGCAAGGTGGTGCCCAACAGTCCTACCCCGATGGTGCCGAGCACCGCGACCGCAGCCAGGCCGGGAACGCTGGTGATCGCTCGCACGCCGGCGAACAGCGCCGGCAGGTCCTTGCGCCGGTCGAGGAGCTCCCTGCGCAGCCCGCCCATCGTCTTCGCCTGCATGCCGAGCGCGATGCCCGAATCGTGATCGACCAGCACGCCCGAGGCGGTTCCCGCCGACCGCAGGAACTCTCGTGCATCGTCGAGCAATCGGGGAGCTGCTCTCGCCGCTCCTCGGACGAAGAACCAGGCAACGACTGCTGCTCCGATGGGGATGAGGCAGATCAGGCCACCGAGGCCGATCCAACCGGTGCTGCTGTCGAACACCCATAGCCCCGTCGCGAAGGTTGCCGCACCGATCACCGCCGTCACCACGATCACGACGCCGACCAGGTTGGCGAGGCGGCCGAGCGTGGTG
>JAYUSX010000238.1:0-10542 GCA_043755475.1 Actinomycetota bacterium | reverse complement strand
ACGGCCTCGACCCGGCCGAGCTCAACAAGGGCTTCGCCACGCAGGGTGCCACCGGTCTGCTCTCGCTGTGGGAGTACGCCAGCAAGATCGCTGCCGATGGTGGCGAGGTGTCCGGCGCCACTCTGGGCGAGGCGTATGCCTCGTCGGCTGGTGATCACCTGTTCGGTTCGACCCCGCTGAGCTGCTCGACGGCGCCTGAACCGTACGTTGCAGTGTGCAACTCCGAGGTCAGCGCCACGCAGTGGGACGGCGAGAAGCTCGTCCCCGTGCGTGACCGCTTCAGCGGCCTCGGCTTGGTGGCCGGTACCGCGCTGAAGCCCGGTCCCGACGCCTGACATCCAAGACATGGGCTCTGGCCGGGATCCTCGCGATTCCGGCCAGAGTTCATGCGTGACTGGCGAGATGACCATGGCGTGGTGGCGGGAGACCGCTGCCACGCCGTCGGTCCGCCCTCTCTGACAGCCGGAGCCCGTCGATCGACGTCATCGATCGGCTCGGTCCCTCCGGCTGTTCGCTTCCATCGCTGCTGGGGGCAGCAGCACCGACTTGACGGAGCACAGTGAGCGACATCATCCTTTTCCTGCTGTTGGGGCTCGGCCTCGGATCGCTCTACGCGATGCTCGGCACCGGCCTCGTGATCGTCTACCGCGGCTCGGGCGTGATCAACTTCGCCCAAGGTGCCTTCGCGATGTACGGCGTGTTCACCTTCGACGAAGCCCGTCGCAACGGTTACCTGCGGCTGCCGTGGTTCGACTTCTTGCCGACGCACAGGCTGAACGTCCCCGTCAGCATCAAGCTGGGCGATGAGGGTGTGTCGACACCGTTGGCGTTCATCATCGCAGTCCTGATGGCGGTGCTCATCGGTCTGATGGCGCACTTCCTGGTCTTCCGACCCTTGAGGAGTGCTGCACCGCTGGGCAAGGTGATCGGCTCGCTCGGAGTGATGCTCTACTTGCAAGGCGTCGCCCAGATCAACTTCGGCGGCACTGGTCGTCAACCCGAAGCGATCACGCCCGACGGCGTGTACGAGAACTTCTTGGGCCTCGGCAAGGCCTATCCACAGGGTGCCGTGTGGGCGTTGGTGCTGTCGATCATCCTCGGGCTGATGATGTGGGGACTGTTTCAGTTCACGCGGTTCGGGCTGGCCACACGCGCCGCCGCGAGCAACGAGAAAGGTGCCGTGCTGTTGGGCTACTCCCCGCAGTTGTTGGCGGCATTCAACTGGGTGATCGCCTCGGTGTTGTCCACGCTGGCGGCGATCATCCTGGGCCCGATCGGCGGCTCATTGACGCCCGTTGGTCTCAGCGCCTTGGTGGTCGCCTCGCTCGGTGCAGCACTCATCGGGAGGCTCCAGTCGATCCCGATCACGGTGTGGGGCGGCCTCGCGCTCGGCGCGATCCAATCGCTGCTCGGTTTCTGGTCGAGCAAGGACTGGTTCCCCGGCTTCCTGCGTTCGGGCGTGCGCGACGTCGTACCCCTGATCGCGATCTGCCTCGTGCTGTTCCTGCGCGGCAAGAGCCTGCCAATGCGCGGCACCGTCGAGGAGAAGCGGCTTCCCCTCGCCCCGTACCCGGTGCGGATCAAGCAGCACATGATCGTGTGGTCCGCAGTGGTCGTCGTCGCGTCGCTGCTGTTCGAAGACAGCGGCCGCCGCTCGGTGTTCGCCCTCGCGATCGTGACATCGCTGATCGGGGCCATCCTGATGCTGTCGATGGTGGTGATCACCGGTTACGTGGGGCAGATCTCACTCGCACAGATGTCGCTGGCTGGTGCCTCAGCGTTCGTCATGGCGCGGATGATGGCCGATGGAACGACCGACATCGCCAACCCCTTCGTCGTCACCGGCCCCGGGCTGCCGTGGCCGATCGCGGCGATCATCGGCATCGTCACCGCCATCGTCGTCGGCGTTGTCGTGGGGCTGCCGGCGGTACGCATTCGTGGTGTGCAGCTGGCCGTCGTGACGATCGCGTTCGCAATCTCGCTGCAGACCCTGTACTTCGAAAACGACAAGCTCACCGGGCTCACCGCCGGCTCGCCCGCCAACGTGAAGCCGGCGAGCGTGTTCGGCATCGATCTCAAGTCGATCGGCGACAACGGGCTGAAGGACAGACCTGAGTTCGCGATCTTCGTGCTGGTTGTGTTGCTCGGCTGCATCGCCCTGGTGGCAAACCTGCGCCGCAACGGAACCGGACGACGGTTCCTCGCCGTCCGCGCCAACGAGCGGGCGGCGGCCGCCGCAGGCATCAACGTCGCCCGGACGAAGCTGCTGGCGTTCGGCATCGCCGCAGGCATTGCCGGCATCGGCGGCGTGATGTTGGGCTTCAACCAGAACCAGGTGTCGTCGGCCGGCTTCGTGTACCAGGCATCACTCGCCTACCTCGCGTTCGCGTACCTCGGTGGCATCACGTCGATCAACGGTGCAGTGGTCGGTGGTCTCCTTGCTCCCGCCGGTGTGATCGCGATCGCCGGTGGCTACTTCTTCCGCGACGCCGAGATCGAGAACTACACGGCGATCCTGGGTGGATTGGGCATGATCGTCACGGCGATCCAGAACCCGAATGGCATTGCCCCGACGTTGCAGCCGTTGTTCCAGCACTTCGGGCGATGGTTGCGATTTGCACGAGGTCCCGAGTGGGCCGCCGCCGGCAAACGACTCGGTCCCACGTTCGTCGTCGGTGTGGTGCTCGGAGCCCTCGTGTGGCCGATCCGGGTCGACACGTACAGCTGGTTCTGGATGCCTCTGCTGGGTGGCATGCTGGCGTTGATGATCCGGGGCATCTACAAGCAGTCCACCGCTGGCGGTCACGGCGGTCCGCCGGTTCCGCACGGCAACACTCCGGTGCCGGTTCCTGCCGGCGCCGCTCCCACGACTGGACAGGTTGGCTGACATGGCGCTCTTGAAGACCTATGACATGACCGTCCGCTACGGCGGTTTGGCGGCCAACGCCGACGTGAGCCTCGAGGTGCCCGAGGGCAAGCTCGTGGGTCTCATCGGCCCGAACGGCGCCGGCAAGACCACGTTCATCGACGCGATCACCGGGTTCACAGCGGTGTCGTCGGGGCGCGTCGAGTTCGACGGTCACGACCTCGAGGGACTCACGCCCGACAAGCGGGCCCACCTCGGGCTGGTGCGCACGTTCCAATCGCTCGAGCTGTTCGAAGATCTCACGGTGCGCGAGAACCTCCTCGCCGCTGCCGAGCAGCCCACATGGTGGTCGTTCCTGCTCGACCTGCTCCGACCTCCGAAGACGTCTGCCGACAACGAGGCCAGAGTGACCCAGGCGCTGACGGTGCTGGGGCTGCAGGGCATCGCCGAGCGGCTACCGATGGATCTCTCCCACGGCCAGCGCAAGCTCGTCGGCGTCGCCCGGGCGCTTGCAGCCAAGCCCAAGCTGTTGTTGCTCGACGAGCCGGCAGCCGGTCTCGACACCAACGAGAGCCGCTTGCTCGGCCAGCACCTGCGCACCTTCCTCGAGACCGGCACCACGATCTTCTTGATCGACCACGACATGGGCCTGGTGCTGAACGTGTGCGACTACATCTACGTGCTCGACTTCGGCAGGATCATCGCCGAAGGCACGCCCGCCGATATCCGCAAAGACCCTGCGGTGATCGGCGCCTATCTCGGCCAGTCGGCCGGCGAAGCCCAGGCACAGGCCGGAGCGGCGCTCGCCTCTCGCGCTGCAGCACCACGACCGAACGCTCAGGGAGGCGACGATGTCTGATCACACCGCTGAACGCGTGACTGATCGCAATCGATTGGTTCAGCTCACCGGTTTGCACACCGGCTACGACGGCATTCCCGTCGTCAGGAATCTGAACCTCACCGTCGGATCCGGTGAGGTGGTGGCGTTGCTCGGACCCAACGGAGCCGGCAAGACCACGACGTTGCTCACCATCTCCGGTCTGCTGCGTCCCGTCGACGGAACCGTCGAGGTGCTCGGTCAGAACACTGCGGCCGAGACGCCCTACCGCACTGCCCGCCGCGGGCTGGCGCACGTGGCCGAGGATCGCTCGTTGTTCTTCGAGCTCACCGTGCAGGAGAACATCAAGCTCGGGCTGCGCGGCACGCGCGCGGCGAACAAGGCTGCCTACGAGCGGGCGATGGAACTGCTCCCTGCGCTCGCACCGTTGGGCAAGCGCGCCGCTGGCCTGCTCTCAGGTGGCGAGCAGCAGATGCTGGCGATGGCCCGTGCGATCGTGAGCGAACCCAAGTGTCTGCTCGTCGACGAGATGAGCCTCGGCCTCGCACCGATCATCGTCGAGCGGCTGCTGCCAATCGTGCGCCGCATCGCCGACGAGACCGGCTGCGGAGTGCTCATCGTCGAGCAACACGTGCACATGGCGCTCGAGGTGGCCGACCGTGCCTACGTGCTCAACCACGGCGAGCTCGTGCTCGAGGGAACGGCGTCCGATCTGGCGAAGAACCGCGAGCTGCTCGAGTCGAGCTACCTCGGCGATGGCGCGCTGCACTGATCGCCCGTCACCCATGCGGCTCAGGCCGATCGAGCACCAACCGATCGAGCACCAACCGATCAAGCACCAACCGAGGGTGGAAGCGCTGAGCGATGCAGGTCAGGGTCGCGGCTGACGCGGTGGGTGCGGCGTCGCTCGCTGCCGACTCCATCGCCCGCCGCCTCCGCTTCGCCGTGCTCCGTCGCGGGTTGGCATCGGTCGCGTTCAGCGGTGGCACCACACCCGCGGCGATGCTGGCCGAACTGGCCACCATGTCGGTGCCATGGCAGTACGTGCAGGTGTTCCAGGTGGACGAACGCGTCGCTCCCGACGGCGACCCGCGACGCAACCTCCGGCTCCTCGAGGTGTTGCCCGTGGCTGCCCGCCAACTGCATGCGATGCCGGTCACGGTGCGCGACCTCCATGCCGGCGCCCGTCGCTACGCATCGTCCCTGCCGGATCGGTTCGACATCGTTCACCTCGGTCTGGGCGACGACGGCCATACCGCGTCGTGGCCGCCGGGTGACCCCGTGATCAGATCGGAACGCCGAGTCGACCTCTGTGCCGAGTACGCGGGCACGGTGCGGATGACCCTCACCCCTCGGGTGGTGAACGCGGCTCGATGTCGGGTGGTGTTGGCCGTGGGATCGAGCAAGCGACCGATGCTGCAGCGATGGTTGGCCGGCGATGCGTCGCTACCCGTCCACAGCGTGCGTCGAACCGACACACTCGTGATCGTCGATCGGGCAGGGGCGCCTGGGGAGATGGGCGAGTCGATCAAGTCGAGGCGGTCCGCCCTCGGATCAGGCTAGAGTGATGGCGATCACGGGTTGCTGGCCCGTGATCGTCGTGAGGATTCTGTGGCCGATCACGGAACCAGCTCTCGAAGCGCCCGACGCGACCTCTCGGGGTCCCACGGCGATACGAGGCGGATGGGCGACGAGCGCCGCCACCTCGCGGGCACGGGCCTGTCGATGGTCATGTCACGAACCCGGATCGTCGGGGCCCACCAGCAACTCGGCACAGCGAAGCACAGCAGCGCCCGAAAGGACCACGCGCACAGCGATGGCGGATCTCAAACGAATCGAAGCAGCCATCTGGTCGATGGCCGATGGCCGCGACACCGCCGACGACGTCGCGCTGTTCGAGGCCGACGAACGCGTCTCGGTGATGGTGCTCGATCGCCTGTTGGGCGAAGCCGACGAGGATCTCGAGAACGTGCGCAGCCTGCGAGGTGACGAGCGCGACCAGGTGGTCGCCGACTTCGAGGACACCATCGCCAGCTTGCTGGCGGTACTTCATCGCTACCGGCCGCCCGCACCCGAGCCGGAGCGACCGGCGCCCCCTGGAAGCGTGGTGCTGCCGCCAACCCCGGTTGCCCTGCAGGCCTCGTGGATCGAAGGTCAGGTGGTGGTGTGGGCCTCGGGTCGGCATGCGCAACCGGAGACCAACGACGATCTCGCCACGCGGCTCGAGACCGTGGGTGGCCCGCCACAGGGATGGCAGTTGCACCCGGGAATCGATGTGCCGGGTGGCGGCCGGGCGGACGCACTGTCGATCTCGCTGAAAGAGGCGCTCGGCTGGCTCGTCGCCGTGGGTGCCGGCGGTTCGGTCGAGGGCATCGGTGCAAGCCTGATGTGGATGGGTCGAGTCGCGCTCGAAGGCGTTCGCCTGGTGGCTGCAGGCTCGATGCTGCCGAGCCTCCAGGTACCCACTCCTCGTCGAGGGCGTCCGCCTCGGGCGGCCACCCGCTGGGTGCCGGCTTTCTCCGATCCCGAGCTCGTCGATCGGCTCGCCGCGTCGATGCCGGCCACGGTCTCGTTGAACGTGAACAGTGCCAGGGCCACGACCGTGTCGGTGATCAACGGCGTGGTTGCCACCATCGCTGCCGGGAGCATCGAGCGGATGGATCTGCCGGCGCCACCGCCCGATGCGGACACGCCGACGCAGATCGTGTCGTCGATGATCGCCCATCTCGAGGGCACCCCGTTTCGTGCTGAGCTGCCGGTCGCCAAGGAGGTGTCGCGGCAGTTCGAGCACTGGTCGCGGGCGGTCGCCGACCCCACCCAGCCGCGGCTCGTGGTCCGGCTCGATCCGCCGAGCCCTCAAGGCGTGTGGCTGGTGACGGTGCAGGCCGCGATGGGCAAGGGGAAGCTCGTGCCGATCGACGCGGCGTTGCGCGGCAGCGATTCGCAACGCGGTGTCACTTCCGAGTGGAACCGGCTGCAGCGTCTGTTCCCGGCCATCGACCGCGGTGCCGCCAGCCGGCGCGGTCAGGTGGCACTCAGCCAGGACGAGGCCTGGGGGTTCATGACCATCATGGGCCCGCTGTTGGCCTCGGTCGGCTTCGACGTTCGAGCGCCGGCGCTGTCCAAGCGGACAGCCAAGGGCTCGCTGCGTCTGTTCGCCGAGGCGCCGGCAGGTTCGACGGTCGGCGCCCATCAGCTCAGCAACGTCAGCTGGTCGGTGGTGTTCGACGACGTCGAATTGTCTCCAGCCGAGATCGCCAATCTCGCGCGTCAGGCTCGACCGCTGGTGCAGTCCCGTGGCGTGTGGGTCGAGATCGATCGCGTCGATCTCGAGAAGGCCGCCGCAGCGCTGGCCGAGCGAGCGTCGGTCACCCAGCTCACGGGTGCCGAGATCTTGCGGCAGAGCCTCGGCCTCGATGGCACCGGGCTCAGCGGTGGTGTCATGGTCCACGGAAACAGCTGGGCCAACGACATCCTCCGCGCTGCCGGCGAGGTCACCCACGAGCTCGATGTCACGCCCGATGGGTTCGACGGTGAACTTCGCTCGTACCAGGCCGAAGCGCTGGCGTGGATCGGGTTCCTGGAGGCGACCGAGCTCGGCGGTTGCCTCGCACTCGACATGGGGCTCGGCAAGACCCCGACGGTCCTCGCTCATCTGGCGCGAACCATCGGCTCGGGGCCGACGCTCGTGGTGGCACCCGCTGCCGTGGTGGGGAACTGGGCAGCAGAGGCTGGTCGCTTCGCCCCGAAGCTGCGGGTGATGGTGCACCACGGCATCAGTCGCGCCGGCAAGGACGAGTTGGCAGACGACATCGCCAACGCCGATCTCGTCATCACCACCTATGCGACCGCCGTGCGCGACGTGGCCGCGCTGTCGTCGACGGTGTGGTCGAGGTTCGTACTCGACGAGGCGCAGGCCATCAAGAACCCCACCAGCGACACCGCACAGCAGCTGCGCCGGATCACGGCGCGAACGAAGCTCGCGCTCACGGGAACTCCCATCGAGAACGGCGTCGGCGATCTGTGGGCCATCCTCGACTTCACGAACCCGGGCCTCGTCGGTCCCCGGCCGTCGTTCGTGGCACAGCTGTCGGGCGATCGCGAGAGTGCCATGAAGGCGCTCAACGGTCTGCTGTTGTTCCGCCGGACCAAGAACGAGCCGGAAGTGGCCCGCGAGCTGCCCGACAAGATCGACGAGCTCGACCACTGCACCATGACCCCCGAGCAGATCGGCCTCTATCAAGCGGTGCTCGACACGTTGCTGGCCGACGTGAGCGGCGACAACGGCGAGGCCAAGCAGGGAGCGATCCTGGCGGCGATCACCGCCCTGAAGCAGATCTGCAACCACCCGGCGGCGTACCACGACGACGGTCTGCCGCTCGCCGGTCGCTCGGGCAAGCTGGCCCGTCTCGAAGAGCTGCTCGAGTCGGTGTTCTCCGCCGGCGAGCGAGTGCTCATCTTCACCCACTTCGCGAGTTGGGGTCGTCGTCTGGCCGAGCACCTCACCACCCACACGGGTATGAAGATCCACTGTTACGACGGCAGCCTCACCCGGCCCGTGCGCGACAAGATGGTCACCGACTTCCAGAACGGTGAGGGTCCGGGAGCGTTGGTGCTGTCGCTGAAGGCGGGTGGCACCGGCCTCAACCTCACCGCGGCGAACCATGTGGTGCTCTACGACCGATGGTGGAACCCCGCCATCGAAGATCAGGCCCGTGATCGAGCGTGGCGTCTCGGCCAGCAGCGCACCGTCATCAGCCATCGGCTCGTGTGCCCGGGCACGGTGGACGAACGAGTGGAAGAGGTGGTTGCGGGCAAGCGCCACATCGCCAGCCTCGTGCTGCCGAAGAGCAGCTCGATCGCCGATCTCAACACCGACCAACTCCGCCTGGCACTCGGGCTGCGCGCCGACGAACTGCTCGCAGGTGACGGACGATGAAACGACCCACCAACAACCGTCGTCGCGACCCTCAGCACCAGCAACACCGCCAGCCCCCGCAGCACCGCCAGCCCCCGCGGCAGTCGCAGCCGGCCGACATCTGGATCGACCCGGAACCGCTCCCCGATTTCGTGCCGATCGCGACCGCGGCCAACGCGCTGGCGATGTTCCGCTCGCTCGAGGCTCCGCCGGTGCACGGCCAGGGCGATGTCGCCAAGTTGTTCGAGTCCGTGATCGAACGCAGCGCGGTGATCGCCACGGCGTTGGCGCTCAGCGCAGGAGCGCTGGCCGACCCCCGAGTCTGAGTGCACCGGCGGCGACCAACGTCGGCGGCGACCAGTGTCGACGGGGAGTAGGTTCGGCGGCGATGGACACCCCGATCCCCGACATCACGACGACCGCTGCATGGGCGGCGCTGCAGGCCACCTCGCCGCCGCCGCATCTGCGACAACTGTTCGCCTCCGACCCCGATCGTGCCGCTCGCTACACGACGATCGCCGGCGATCTGCGGGTGGATTGGTCGAAGAACCTCGTCGATGATCGAGTGGTGGCGGGAATGATCGAGGTGGTGCGCGCCAGCTCGTTCGTCGCTCGGCGCGACGCGATGTTCCGGGGAGACGCGATCAACACGACCGAGCGTCGGGCCGTGTTGCACACCGCACTGCGGGCGCCGGTCGGCACGAGCGTGCAGGTCGCCGGCGCCGATGTGGTGCCCGCCGTGCACGAGGTGCTCGACCGGATGGCGGACTGTGCGACTCGCGTCCGTTCCGGCGCATGGACGGGGGCGACCGGCGATCGGATTCGCACGGTGGTGAACATCGGCATCGGCGGGAGCGACCTCGGTCCGGCGATGGCCTATCTCGCCACCCGTGCGTTCGGGCACCCCGACCTGTCATGTCGATTCGTCAGCAACGTCGATGGGGCAGACATCGCCGACAACCTCGCCGATCTCGACGCCGCGAGCACGCTGTTCGTGATCAGCTCGAAGACGTTCACCACGATCGAGACCCTCACCAACGCGACGGTCGCTCGACGCTGGCTGATCGATGCGCTCGGGGAAGATGCCGTGCCGCATCACTTCGTCGCGGTGAGCACCAATGCGTCCGAGGTCGCGTCGTTCGGCATCGACACCGCGAACATGTTCGGATTCTGGGACTGGGTGGGCGGTCGGTACTCCGTCGACTCCGCCATCGGGTTGTCGGTGATGATCGCGATCGGACCCGAGGGCTTCCGCGAGTTCCTCGATGGTTTCCACCTCATCGATCGGCACTTCGTCGAGGCACCGCTCGAGCAGAACGTGCCGGTGATCATGGCTGCGCTGGGCATCTGGTACACCAACGTCCTCGGTGCCGAGAGCAAGGCCGTGCTGCCGTACGCCCACGAGCTCCGCCGCTTCGCCGCATACCTGCAACAGCTCGACATGGAGTCGAACGGCAAGCGGGTCCGGTTGGATGGTTCCCCGGTCAACACCGCCACGGGTCCGATCGTGTGGGGTGAGCCGGGGACGAACGGTCAACACGCCTTCTACCAACTCCTGCACCAGGGCACCCATCTCGTGCCCATCGACTTCATCGGTTTCGCCCGGCCCAATCACTCCTCGATCGCCCAGCACGATCTGCTCATGTCGAACCTGTTCGCCCAAGGAGAAGCGCTCGCGTTCGGCAAGACCTTGGAGGAGGTTCGGGCCGAAGGGATTCCCGAACACCAGCAACCTCACCGCGTCTTCCCGGGCAATCGGCCGACGACGACGATCCTGGCGCCGCGGTTGACGCCCTCGGTGCTCGGTCAGCTGATCGCGTTGTACGAGCACGTCGTGTTCGTGCAGGGATGTGTGTGGGGAGTGAACAGCTTCGATCAGTGGGGCGTCGAGTTGGGCAAGGCGCTCGCCACTCGGATCAC
>JAYUSX010000237.1:0-4200 GCA_043755475.1 Actinomycetota bacterium | reverse complement strand
GCGGTCACCGGTCCGCTCCGATCCCTCGTTCCCGACCACTCCGTCGACGAGTGGGGCCGCGACGATCAGCTGGTTCGCCTGCTGGGTCCTGTCGCCCGCCTGCGGTGGAACGTCAACGTCGGCGGTCTGCATCATCTGCCCGCGAAGGCGGGTGCGCTTCTCGTGACCAACGAGCGCCGATGGTCGTTCAGCCCGCTGTACGTCTCGTTGGCTCTGTCGCAGGCCACCGGTCGGCCCGTTCGATTCGTGGGTCGCCCCGACCACGCCCCGTTCGGCGCCGGTCTCCGACGAGTGGGCGCCCTGCTCGACAACCCGGCCGAGGTCCACGGTGCGCTGCGCCACGGCGAGCTGGTGGTGATGGCCACATCGAGCACCAACCACCCTCGGTATGCCGGCGCGGTCAACCACGAACTGGTCGGTGCGGCCGTGACCGCACGGGTCGCGGTCATCCCGGTGGCGTCGATGAGCAGCACGTTCGGCCGGAACGCTCGCGCCGAGGTGGGCCCGCCGATACGCCTTCGGACGAAGCGGCGCGGCCCGCTCGCCGAGATCGAGATAGCCGAAGCCGCGCAGCGCCATCTGCAGCGAATCCTCGACGAGCTCGGTGGCGTTCAGACCGGGATGGCCGCGATCGATTTTCTCGGGGAGGGCTGATGCCGTACGCGCGCTCCTCCGACGGCATCCGCCTGCACTACGACGTGCTCGGCCGGCACAACGCGCCCGCCGTGTTGATGATCCAAGGTCTCGGCGCCGACAAGCACGGCTGGGACATGCAGCGATTCGTCTTGGCCGCCCGCTACCGGGTGATCGCTCTCGACAACCGAGGCGCGGGCCGCAGCGACAAGCCGTTCGGTCACTACAGCCTTGAGCAGATGGCCGACGATGCCATCGCCGTGCTCGATGACGTCGGAGTCGCCACCGCCCACGTCGTCGGGGCGTCGATGGGCGGCGCGATCTCGCAGATCGTGGCGTTGAAGTACCCCACGCGGGTGCGTTCGCTCACCCTTGCGTGCACCGCGTGCCGCAACCACGAGTGGCGCCGAGAACTCCTGAACGGGTGGGCCACCCACGCGAGCGAACGCGGCATGGGCACGATGACCAGAGAAGCAGCGCGGTGGGTGATCGGTCCGCGTTCGTTCCGACGGCTGCTTCCCGCGTTCGGGTGGCTCGGTCCGCTCGCGATGGGCAGACCCTCGCACGCCTTCGTTGCGCAGGTGCGGGCGATCCTCGCGACCGACGAGTCGATGGCCGATCGCCTCGGCGAGATCACCGTGCCGGCGCTCGTGATGGTGGGCAATCAGGACATCCTGACGCCTCGAGGCGACAGCGAGGAGATCGCCGACCGGCTGCCGAACGCGGAACTGGTGGTCATCTCGGGCGCGGCCCACGGCTTCATGGTCGAACACGCCACGACGTTCAATCGTGTGCTGCTGGAGTTCCTCGGGCGCGTCACCCGCGAGCAGGCATCGGCGGCTGCGAGCGGCGCAGCCGGCGACGAGCCGCTCGCGTCCACCGCATGATCGACTCCGTCGCGGAACCCGACCCAGAGCGCGACCCCGAACGCGACCGCGAGCGTGGCCCGGCACCGATGCGCGTCGCCATCGTGGGGGCCGGTCTGGCGGGGCTGATGGCGGCCCGCGAACTGCGTCGGCACGGCCACGAGGTGACCGTGTTCGACAAGGGACGTTCGCCAGGGGGGCGTCTGGCCACGCGGCGGATCGGTGACGCACGCCTCGATCACGGCGCGCAGTTCTTCACCGTGCGTTCCGAGCGATTCGCCGCGCAGGTGCGCGACTGGGAAGCGGACGGTGTCGTGTTCGAGTGGTGCGATGGTTTCGGCCCCGACGCTGACGGCCATCCCCGCTACGCAGCGCACGGCGGGATGAACGCGATCGCGAAGCATCTTGCCCGCGACCTCGACGTGCGTTGCGACTCGCTCGTCTTCTCCCTCCACCGAGGTTCCGTCGGCCCCCTTTCGACCGGCCCCCTTTCGACCGGCGCCGAATCGAGCACGGAACCTCCATGGGTGGTCAGACTCGACGACAACACCGTCCACGCCGCCGATGCTCTGATCGTGACGTGCCCGTTGCCCCAGACCTTCTCGCTGCTCGTGTCCGCAGAGGTGTCGATGCCTGAGGCACTGTGGCGCACCGACTACGACCGCACGCTGGCGCTCTTGGTGGTGCTCGATCGGCCGAGCCTCGTTCCATCACCGGGCGGCCTGCAGACCGACCCATCGTTCACCTTCATCGCCGATCATCACGCGAAGGGCATCAGCCCCGTTCCAGCGGTCACGTTCTCCGCCAATCCGGCGTGGAGCGACGATCACTGGGAGGACGACCCAGCCAGCGCCCACGATGCCTTGTTGGAGCTCGCCCGCCCCTACCTCGGCGACGCGGAGATCGTCGAGAGCCAGTTGAAGCGCTGGCGATTCGCGACACCGCGCAGCATCTGGCCCGACGCGCACTGGTCCCCCGATGGCGTGCCCACGCTGGCCATCGCTGGTGATGCGTTCGCAGGACCGCGGGTCGAGGGCGCCGCCTTGAGCGGTCTGTCTGCTGCCGAGGCGATCGCGGCTGCCTTGGCCGGGGTCGGGAAGCGATGACCGGTTCGCATTCGCACGGCCAGAGCGACGCCACGATGGCGCCGCGGGTCGAGCGCACCCTCCGTGCCGTCGTGGTGGCCTGCGGCGTGCTCACCCTGATCGGCCTCGTGCTGTTGTGGCCCTCCGGTGATCGCGATGGGCGCGACCCTGCGATGCTCGATGCCGACCCCATCGCTGCGCGCGTCCAAACGGTCTCGATCACGACCTGCTCGTACGACGAGACCATCGAGTGCTCCGTCGCCCAACTGAGCATTACCGAAGGGACGAACGCCGGCGAGGTCTTCACGTTCGAGGAGCCGACCTCGGGGGCGGGCAAACGCCTTGCCGCCGGCGACGACGTGCAGGTGCTGGCGACGCTCGCAGTCGACGGCACGACGAACTACTCGTTCTACGAGTACGAGCGCTCCACCCCCATGTTGCTCCTGCTGTTGCTGTTCGTCGTGGCGATCCTGGTGCTCGGTCGGTGGAAGGGGGCCGGCGCGCTCGCGGGCCTGGCGGTCAGCCTGGGAGTGATCGTCGTGTTCCTCCTGCCATCACTCCTCGATGGCAACCAAGCGGTGCTGGTCGCTCTGGTCGCCGCATCGGTGATCGCCTTCATCGCGCTCTACCTCGCCCACGGCGTGAACGCGATGACCACCGTGGCGCTGCTGTCCACCTTTGCTGCGCTGGTCATCACCGGAGCGTTGTCGTGGCTGTTCGTTCGTCTGGCGAACTTCACCGGCTACACCGACGACAGCACGCAGATGCTCGACGCGCTGCAGGTGCCGATCGATCCTCGTGGCATCCTGCTCGCCGGCATCGTGATCGGTTCGCTCGGCGTGCTCGACGATGTCACCGTCACGCAGGTGTCGGCCGTGGCCGAGCTCCGCGCGGTCCAGCCCGATCTCTCGACGGTCGAGCTGTACCGCAGCGCGCTCCGCATCGGCCGCGACCACATCTCGTCGACCGTCAACACGCTGTTCCTCGCCTACGCGGGTGCGGCACTTCCGCTGCTGCTGCTGTTCAGCGAGGCCGGGCAATCGGTCGGATCGATCGTCAACCGCGAACTCGTGGCCGTCGAGGTGGTGCGGTCGTTGGTCGGCTCGATCGGCCTCGTCTCGGCGGTGCCGATCTCGACGTGGTTGGCTGCACAGGTGTTGCGACCACCGGATGCACCCCACGATCACGGCCCATCGGGCTCGGCTGCCGGATGATCACACTCGACGACGAGCTTCGGGCTCGCATGCACCGTCACCTCGCTGCACATTCGGTGCGCACGATCGCGCCCGACGACCGCAAGCGTGCAGCCGTTGCGATCGTGGTGGTCGACAGCCTGGCCGACGACCACGACGATCCGTACGAGCCCGCGATCGACGAGCTCGGCGTGATCCCGGGCGACATCGCTGGTCTCGACGGCCGAATGCGGGGGGTGTCGGGTGGGGCTGCGTTCCTGCTGTGTCGACGAGCCTCGCGGATGAACAGGCACGGTGGGCAGTGGGCCCTGCCTGGCGGCCGAGTCGATCCCGGTGAATCGGCCACCGAGACAGCGCTGCGCGAACTCGACGAGGAGTTGGGCGTTCGCCTCGGTGACGATGCTGTCCTGGGAGTCCTCGACG
>JAYUSX010000236.1:0-4207 GCA_043755475.1 Actinomycetota bacterium | reverse complement strand
TCGCGATCGTGAGCCTCGGGTCGCCGCGCCCGTTTCAGATGCGGCCGAAGTCCGGCGGACCATCGCAGAGCTGGTTGCTGGGCCACGGCGACCTGCTGGTGATGGGCGGCGCCACGCAGCACGACTGGGAACATGCGGTGCCGAAGGTGGCTCACGCCCATGGGCCGCGGCTGTCGATCATGTTCCGCCACAACCTCGCCGACTGACTCGATCGAGTCGATCGGACCATCGGGACACATGCGACACTTGGACGTGACCGATACGCGAGACCCCAGTCGTTACGCCTTCGTTCCCGGCTCGGCGACCTATCCGACGATCATCGGCGGCGACGGTTGTCTCCTGCACACCGCCGATGGCCGCTCGATCCTCGACGGCGCCGCAGGCGCGATCGTCGGGAACATCGGCTGGGGGCGCTCCGAGGTGGCCGATGCGGCACGGGAGGCGATGGCAGCCGGCGGCTACGTCGTCCCGTTGTGGCCCACGCCTGCTCGGCTGGCACTGCACGATGCTCTCGTCGAGCGCTGGTTGCCGCCCGGCTTCGGGCACGTGTTCTTCACCAGCGGTGGCAGCGAGAGCACCGATTCGGCGTTGCGGCTGGCCCGCGCCTACCAGGTGGCCAAAGGCCGCCCCGACCGCTGGAAGGTGATCGGTCGGCATCCGAGCTATCACGGCATGACCATCGGCACCATGGCGGCAGCGAGTCACACCGGTCGCCAGGCCGGTTACGAACCGCTGCTGCTGCCCTTCCCGAAGGTGCCGTGGGACGACCCCGAGCAGGTGTTGAAGGTGATCGAACAGGAGGATCCAGCCACGATCGCCGGCTTCATCGCCGAGCCGATCATCGGCGCGGCCGGGGCGTGTCTGGTGGCTACCGATGAGTACTGGCGAGTGGTCAGTCAGGCGTGCAAGGAGCACGACATCCTGCTCATCGCCGACGAGGTGATGACCGGCTACGGGCGCACCGGAGCGGTGTGGGGCCATCAGCAGTTCCCGATGGAGCCCGATGTGATCGTCGGAGGCAAGGGCCTGGGCGGTGGCTACGTGCCGATGGGAGCAGTCGCGGCGACCGATCAGGTGGCCGACGCGCTGCGGGGCAGCGGCTTCATGTACTTCACGTTCACCGGCAACGACGCGTCGTGTGCCGCATCGCTCAAGGTGCTCCAGATCCTCGAGCGCGAGCAACTGATCGAACGCTGCCGCGTGATGGGCGAGCTGCTCGGCACGCGGCTGCGAGAGGCGCTCGACGGTCAGGGCGCGGTGAGCGACATCCGTGGCATGGGCTTGTTCTACGGCATCGAGATCGATGTCAACCGCGACCAGGTGGTGATGGCCGCGCTCGAACGCGATCTGTGGGTGTATCCGGCCGGTTCGGGTCCTGTGGCGAACGCGATCATGGTCGCGCCGCCGTTCGTGGTCACCGAAGCCGAGGTCGACCGACTGGTCGGCACGCTTCGAGCGTCGCTCGACGCGGTCAGCTGAGCATCGGCCGGTGGCGCTGCAGCCGGATCCCTGATCGGTTGTGTGAGAATCGCACCTCGTGCATTCTGGGTCGTTGTTCCGGCTCGAGGCGCTCACCAAGCGATACCCAGGTGTGACGGCGCTCGACGATCTCACCGTCGACGTGCCGCGAGGTCTGGTCGGGCTGGTGGGCGCCAACGGGGCCGGCAAGACCACGATGTTCCGGCTGATGCTCGGCCTCGCCCGGCCCACCGAAGGCACGGTCGAGGTCTGCGGCATCGACGTTGCCGCAGACCCGATCGAGGTGCGCTCGCGACTCGGCTACATGCCTGAGCACGACTGCCTTCCGCTCGATCAGACCGCCGCCGACGTCGTCGCAACGTTCGGCGAACTGAGCGGCTTGCCGGCGCGAGACGCACGCCAGCGAGCCTCCGACATCCTCGACCTCGTGGGTCTCGACGAGGCGCGGTTCCGCCCGATCAGCGGGTTCTCCACCGGCATGCGCCAACGAACCAAGCTCGCCCAGGCGTTGGTGGGCGATCCCGAACTCGTCCTGCTCGACGAGCCGACGGCCGGACTCGACCCCCTCGGCCGCGAGGAGATGCTCGCGCTGGTGGCTCGGCTCGGCACGTTCGGCATCTCGGTGCTGATGGCCACACACCTGCTCGACGACGTGCAGCAGGTGTGCGACCACGTCCTGATGATCGACGGCGGACACCTGGTGGTGTCGGGTGCCACCGAGTCGCTCCTCGAACGCACAGGCGTGGTCACCGTCGACGTCGGTGTGGACCATTCGGCCCTGATGGCCGGCCTCGAACGGATCGGTCTGAGGGCCCGTGCGATCGACGACCTCGTCGATGTCTCCATCGACAGCGACGACGACCTCGATCGTGTGCGCGACCTTGTGGCCGACCTCGGTCTCCCGCTGCATCGGCTCACCACTCGGTCCACCTCGCTGGACGAGGTGTTCCTTCGCCGGGCAGGGGAGCCGCAGTGAGCTCCATGCCCGCCACCGGTGGTTCCGGAGGTTCGGGGGGAGCGGTCTACGACCGCGGCTACCGCCCGTACGAGGGGCCGCGCGGTCGGCGGGTGGCTGCCACGCTCGCGCTGTTCAAGGCATCGGTGCGGCGGGCGCTCGGCATCCGCCGGTCGTGGCGCCAAAAGACGGCTCCGTTCCTGCTGCTCGCGGTGGTGACGTTGCCGGCCGTCGTCAACATCGGGATCGGATACGTCACTCGTGATCGACTGACCGATCGCATCGAGATCATCACCTACCGCAACTACGTCGGTGTGTCGTCGGCACTGCTGTTGTTCATCGCCGTGGTGGCGCCCGACGTGGTGTGTCCCGACCGGCGGCAACGCGTGCTGCCGCTGCTGTTCTCGCGTCCGCTCGTGGGCATCGACTACGTGGCCGCAAAGGTGGGCGCGATCATCGCGATCCTGTTCGCGTTCTCGTTCATCCCGCAGATGGTGCTGTTCATCGGGAACATGCTCGTGAGCGACAGTGCGCTCGACTACTTCACCGGCCATCTCGACGTGCTCTGGAAGGTGCCGCTCGCCGTCGCCGTGCTCTCGGTGCACTATGCCGTGATCGGTGTGGCCATCGCATCGCTCACCGATCGGCGCATCGTCGCCGGTGCCGCCGTGATCGGCCTGTTCCTCGTCACCTCGATCGCGTCGGGCGTTCTGGTGGGTGACTTCAGCTCCGGCGAAGGTTCGTCGGCCGCCCTCATCAACGTGCTGGCCCTTCCGCTGTACCTGCGCGATGTCATCTTCCTGGGCAACATCGACCGCGACTCCCCGTTGGGCGGTGTGCCCAACGGAGGCGTCATGGCGCTGGCCGAGTTCCTCCTTGTCGTCGCTGTGGGTCTCACGGTGCTGTGGCGCCGCTACCGCTGGACCGAGCGCTGATGGCCGGGCCCGCACTGTCGGCGCAGGATGCGGCAGGCCCCGCCGACCCGGCGTTCGTCGCCGACGCCACCGTCGAGGTGTCGCAGGTGTCGGTGTGGTTCGGCGCGAAGGTCGCGCTCAGCGAACTGAGCTGCTCGTTCGGCCCGGGCGTCACCGGCCTCCTCGGCCCTAACGGAGCCGGCAAGACCACACTGATGCGAGCGATGGTGGGTCTTGTCGGAGTGAACCAGGGCCACGTGCGAATCGACGGCTGCGATCCTCGGCTCGATCGCAGGGTCCATCGACGACTGGCGCTGGTACCCGAGGACGAAGCGGTTCCAGGTGGTCTCACCGCACGCGGGTTCGTCCGTTACGTTGCCGACCTGCACCGGGTGACCGATCGCCAGGCGGTCGATCGAGTGCTCCACGAGGTGGGCCTCGCCGAGGTTGCCGACCGTCGCGTCGATGGGTTCAGCAAGGGCATGCGTCAACGGACCAAAGTCGCGGCCGCACTCGTGATCGACCCTGCTGTGCTGGTGCTCGACGAGCCGCTGAACGGTGCCGACCCGGTGCAGCGTCAGCATCTGATCGCGCTGTTCAAGCAGTTGGGCGCACGCGGTTGCACGGTGATCGTCAGCTCGCACGTGCTCAACGAGGTGGAGCGAATGGCCGAGCGAGTGATCGTGCTGATGCACGGCCGCCTCGCGGCCGCAGGAGGGCAGCGGGCGATCCGCGACGCGCTCGACGACCGCCCCCGACATGTGCTGGTACGCGCCGATCAGCCACGCGTGCTGGCCGCCGCGCTGGTCGGTCTCGAGTCGGTCGCCGGGGTGACCTTCGATGCCGGCCGGGGGGCGCT
>JAYUSX010000235.1:0-10580 GCA_043755475.1 Actinomycetota bacterium | reverse complement strand
GACCGCGTGCTCGCCACGCGCTACGGCGTCGAAGCGATCGACGCGGTGCACCGAGAGGCGTGGGGTTGCATGACCGCACTCCGAGGCGACGAGATCGTGCTCGTGCCCCTGGCCGAAACCGTCGGCCGCACCCGGCCTGTCGACCTGCATCTGTTCCGTGACATCGCGAGCGTGTTCTTCGGCTGAGTGCCCGCAGCGCGGCCGTCAGTCGCTCGGCACCGCAGGGAACGCCGGCTGGGTGCTGCTCACCAGCCCCGGGTAGTCGTACACCGTGAGTGGGTCGGTCTGCAGCTGGCCGTATGCATCGGGCCAGCTGGCCGCCGCACCGTCGATGGTGATCCGCACGCTCGTCACACCCTCGACAGCGGAGATGGTGTAGACGATCTGGGCCAATCCGAGTGTGAGCGGTTCGCCGGTGAGTTCGCGAAGGTCCCCGGGAAGATCGATGGTCACCACCCCGCCGCGCGAGTTCGATCGCAGCACGCTCAGGCCCTCGGGCAACACCGTGGTGATCCCGTCGGCTCGTTCGAGACCGTTGGGTCCAGCGAACAACACATTCAGTGCCGAGGACGGGTCGCGATCGATGGAGGCCTCGACGGTGCGCTTCACACTGACCAGGCGATCGACGCCGCCCGTCTGGTCGACCAGGAACACGATGCCGTTGCCGATCGCCGCCTGGCTGTTCTGGCCACTCTGGCTGTCGTTGCCGTTCTCGCTGTTCTGGGTGTCGTCTTGCTCGGCGGGGCTGTCCGTCTGGGTCGCCGGCTCGATGTCGCGAGGCGCCGAGTCGGCGGTGATGCCGCATCCTGCGAGGACGACCATCATGGTCATGGCCGCCGCCGTGGCCACGGCTGATGCGACGGCGTGGAGGTCGTTGCGGCGTGATCGCGGACGACGTTGCATCAGACCCCGACCTCCTCGGCGGGCAGTTCGAGGACGAACCTCGCGCCTGGTGTGCCGTCGCGTCGATCCTCGACCCACACCCTGCCGCCATGCATCCTGATGTGCTCGTCCACGAGCGCGAGGCCCAAACCGGCACCGTCGCTGGTGCTTCGTCGACCCGCGACGGCTCCTCGTGCGAACCGCTCGAACACCAGGTCGCGCTCGTCGACCGGCACCCCAGGACCGTGGTCCTCGATGGCGATCCACACGTGCCCGATCGGCTCGCCTTCGTTTTCGGCCTCGCTGACGGCGATGGTCGCATCGCCGCCGCCGTGCAGGCGGGCGTTGTCGATCAGGTTGGCGACCACCCGAGCCAAGCGGCGTCTGTCGCCTTGCATCACCATGGACTCGGCGCGATCGCTCACGGTGACGGGAGTGCTCGGCACGCTGCTCACCGACACCGCGGCGCGAATGAGCTCGGCGACCAACAGATCCTCCCGGTGGAGGCGGATCGCCCCGGCGTCGAAGCGGGAGATCTCCAACAGGTCCTCGACGAGGCCTTGGAATCGGACGACGTCGCTCGCGAGGAGGTCGAGCGCCGTCTGGGCGCGCTCGGGCATGTCGCCACGGCGGCCGAGCATCACCTCCACGCTCGCGGCGAGCGTCATCAACGGCGATCGCAACTCGTGGCTCACATCGCTCGCGAAGCGGGCATCGCGCTCCACCCGCGCTTGCAACGCCGAGGCCATGTCGTTGAACGACTGTGCGAGGGTGCGCAGGTCGGGATCGTCCGTCGGCTCGAGCCGCGTGTCGAGCCGACCGCCGGCGATCAGCTGCGCAGCCTGCGCAGCGTCTGCCAGAGGCCGGACGGCGCGGTTGGCAGCGAACCAGCCCAGCACCACTCCGAACATCGAGGTGATCAACGCACCGAACAGGAGCGACAGTCCCACCGAGTCGAGCGTTTCTTGGATCTCGCTGATGTCGACTGCCTCGAAGTACGACCCGCGGACGATCGGGAGGCCGACCACGATCGCCGGCGCGCCGTTCACCCGGGCCACCATCCGCGCCGCCACTGCGTCGCCGACGACACGCTGGTACAGCGCTGGCGGGATCTGTGCCTTGGTGAGACCGCCCAACGTCTCGAACTCACCCTCGTGCTCGATCGCGACCTGGTTCACGCCATCGGTCGCGAGCGTCAACAGGACCCGCTCGGTCGGGGAGTCGTTGGCCAGCTCCCTGTCCGCGATGTTCGCGTTGTCGGTCGCCTGTTCGATGGCGGTGAGTTCGCGCTGTGTGAGAAGGCTGCTGCGCGTGAAGCTGTACGCGGCAGCTGCGAGGAACACGGCCAACAGCAACGAGCCGAGCGAGAACATGAGCAAGACGCGCGTCCGCAGCCCGAGGCGGGCCGGGCGCGCTGCTGACGCTCGTGCGATCAGCCGTTGCACCAGCGACGGTCGTTCCGTGGAGGACAGCGTCGAGGACGCGAAGGGCGCGATGGAGGGCGCGATGGGGGTGACTGCGGTCGACGCGGTGGCGCCGGCCGACCCCGTGAACTCCGCAGGTTCGGGCGAGGTGTCCTTCGAAAGGTCGGTCACGAGAGGTCGGTCACGAGAGGTCGGTCACGAGAGGTCGGTCGGAGAACCTGTCATGACTGCAGGCGATAGCCGAGCCCACGCACGGTGACCACATGACGGGGGTTCGCGGGGTCGGCTTCCACCTTGGTGCGCAAGCGCCGGATGTGCACGTCGACGAGGCGGCCGTCGCCGAAGTAGTCGTATCCCCACACCTTGTCGAGCAGGCTTTCGCGGCTGAACACCCGACCGGGGTTCTGAGCCAACTCGCACAGCAGCCGGAACTCGGTCTTGGTGAGGTGCAGCTCGATGCCGTCGCGCAGCACCTTGCCTTCCTCCGGGACGATCTCGAGGTTGCCGAACGACAGCTTTGCGTGACCCGTCGTGATCGGGCGGATCCGGCGCAGCAGCGCACGGATTCGCGCCGACAGCTCCTTCGGTGCGAACGGCTTGGTGAGGTAGTCGTCGGCGCCGGCCTCGAGGCCGGCCACCACATCGTGGGTGTCGTTGCGAGCGGTGACCATCACGATCGGCACGTCGCTGGTTCGCCGCAAGGTGCGACACAGTTCGAAGCCGTCGATGCCCGGCAGCATGATGTCGATCAGCACCACGTCGGGTGAGGCGCGGGAGAAGAGCTCGATGGCCTCTTCGCCGCTGCCTGCTTCGTCGACGATCCAGCCCTCGTCTTCGAGGGCGAGCTTGACGGCCGACCTGATGCGCTCGTCGTCCTCGACTGCCAAGATGCGTGTACCCACACCCCCATGATGGCAGGAATCATCCGCTCTGCGGTGCCCGCCGACGATCGGCACTCGATCGAGCCTCGGCTCAGGCGTTGGCCCAGGCTTCGCGGAGCAAGGCAGCGAGCGGTTCGAACAGCACCGGATTGGCCACCAGCACCTGATCGGGGCGTGCGTCGGCCCCGTGGAGATCACCCGACCGGCAGCCGGCCTCGCGGGCGATCAACTCACCCGCGGCGAGGTCCCATGGGCCCAGCCCCTCCTCGACGTATGCGTCGACGCGACCGGCCGCGACGTGGCACAGATCGACCGAGGCGGCTCCGAAGCGACGGAGATCGCGAACGCGTGGGACGACGTGGACGAGGCGACGCGCCTGCATCTCGCGCTTCTCCGGTGAGTAACTGAAACCGGTGGCGAGCAATGCCTTCGACGGCTCGGTGAGCTCGCCGCACCGGATCGCCCGGCCGTTCAACTGGGCGCCACCACCGCGTCGCGCCGAGAACATCTCGTCGTGCGCCGGCACGTACACCGCCCCCACGAGCGTCCCTGCAGCGTCGGCAGCGGCGATCGACACAGCCCAGCCGGGCAGGTCGTACAAGAAGTTGGTGGTGCCGTCGATCGGGTCGATCAGCCAATCGATCCCGCTCGTGCCCACGATCGAGCTGCCCTCTTCACCGATCAGGCCGTCGTGTGGGCGTGCGGTGCGCAGACCATCGACGATGAACCGCTCGGAGGCGCGGTCGAACTCGGTGACCATGTCGGTCGCGCTCGACTTGGTGTCGCCGGTCGGTGTGCCGCGGCGGCGACCTTCCGCGGCGGTTGCGCCCGCCTGGCGGGCCAACGAGCAGGCCAGATCGAGGAACGCCGCGGCGTCGGGTGTCGTCATCGGCGGCGCGACGTCGATGCCTGGCCGGACGTGCCGCGGTCTGCTTCCCGCCGTTCGATCTCGCGCCACTCGCCCACGGCGCGAAGCACCAGCACCGCAACGATGCTCATCCCTCCGGCCGCAACAACCGTCCCGATGAACAAGCCGATGCCGAGCGGCAGTCCGCACTCGCCTTCGCACTGCAGCTTCGCGAGCGTGTAGCCGATCAGCCCGCCGGCGAAGCCGCCGACGATGATTGCGGTGAAGGCGGCGATGCGTGCGGTGGGTGAGGGGAGTGCGGAGAGCGGACGCTCGTCGGTGTCGACCACGGCTGTCAATCTACGGGTCGGTCGAGCCGATCGAGGCACGTTGACGGACGCGGCCCGGCCCCTCCCGGCCGATCGTCCGGGAGAGATGTGCCCGACGGCGTGCCGTGGACGCGGGGGCTCGACCGTCCGCGAGCGGCTGAGGGCTAGCCTGCCGGACCTATGCGTGTCACGGTGGTGGTGCCCACCTTCAACGAGGCCGACAACATCGAGACACTCCTGCGAGCGGTGCGCCAGGTGCTGCCGGAGGCGTCGATCCTGGTGATCGACGACGGCAGTCCCGATGGGACGGCTGATCGCGCGGAAGCCCTCGATGAGCGGCTGGGCAGGGTCGAGGTGGTGCGACGCGAGGCCAAGGCCGGACTGGGCGCGGCATACCGGTTCGGGTTACGCCACGCGATCGACGCCGGAGCCGAGATCTGTGTGCAGATGGATGCTGACCTGTCGCACGACCCGGCCGCATTGCCGGCGCTGGTGGCGGTGGTGGAGCATGGCGCCGATGTCGCGATCGGCAGCCGGTACGTGCCCGGCGGGATCACGCTCAACTGGCCACGCCGGCGGCGATTGGTGTCGCGGTGGGGCAACCGCTACGCAGCCGGCGTCTTGGGCCTGGCGATCAACGATGCCACCGCCGGATTCCGGGCATACCGTTCGACTGCGCTCGAGCAGATGCGCTTCGACAACGTCACGGCCGAGGGCTACGGCTTCCAGATCGAGATGACCTACAGGATCGTCCGGTTGGGCGGCAAGGTCGTCGAGTTCCCCATCACCTTCCGCGATCGGATGGAGGGGGAGTCGAAGTTCTCGGGGTCGATCGTTCGTGAAGCCCTGCTGCTGGTGATGTCGTTGTGGATCGCGGACTTCGGTGGTCGACGTCGACGGCGAGCGCTCGGGGGCTGACAGACTGGGCGCCATGCGCGAGTGGCACGTCGGTGGAGCATTGATCAGGCGGGACGGCGGTCTCGTGCTGGTCGCGAACAGGCGCCGCGATCAGTCGGTCGACTGGACGCCACCGGGGGGTGTGATCGACCCGGGCGAGACCATCGGTGAAGGTCTGATCCGCGAGGTTCGCGAAGAGACAGGTCTGGTCGTGAACGAGCTGACCCGATGTGCCTACCGCGTCGAGGTGCAAGCACCGCAGCTCGACTGGGTGCTCAGGGTGGAGGTGTGGGAGGCGGAGGTGTCGGGCGAGGTGTGCATCGACGATCCGGACGGCATCGTCGAGCACTGCCGAGCCGTCCCGTTCGCGGAGGTTGCCGGCGTGCTGCTGGCGAGTCCGGCATGGATCCAAGTGCCCGTCGGGCATTGGATCGAACGGGCGGGCGCTCTCGACTCGGAGGAGGTCGGGGTCGTTGGGGTCGTTGGGGTCGCTGGAGATCTGGCTGACTTCGGCTTCCGGCTGCTCGGCCGCGATCGGCACGATGCCACGGTCGAGCGGATCTGGTGACGACGCACGACGAGGTTCGATCGCGGTGAGCGCGCCACCGCTCGGATCGGACGGCGGTCGCGCGATCCTGCACGTCGACATGGACGCGTTCTATGTCAGCGTCGAGCTGCGGCGGCGGCCCGATCTCGCCGGTCAACCGGTCGTGGTGGGTGGCACCGATCGCCGAGGGGTCGTGGCAGCCGCCTCCTACGAAGCGCGGCGGTACGGCGTCTTCTCCGCGATGCCATCGTCGACGGCGCGACGGAAGTGCCCCACAGCGGTCTTCCTGCCTGGTGATCACGCGCTCTACGCTCAGGTCAGCGAGCAGGTCCACGAGATCTTCCACGCGGTCACACCCGTGGTCGAGCCGCTGGCGCTCGACGAGGCGTTCCTCGACGTCACCGGATCGTTGCGACTGTTCGGCTCGGCCCAGGCCATGGCCGATCAGATCCGACGCCGCGTGGCCGACGAGCTCGACCTGGCGTGCTCGGTCGGCGGGGGAACGTCGAAGTTCATCGCCAAGCTCGCGTCCAAGCGCGCCAAGCCCCGGATCACGGATCGCGGGATCGAGCGAGGCCCTGGCGTCGTGCTCGTGGCCCCTGGTGGGGAGCTCCGGTTCCTGCATCCGCTCCCGGTGCAGGCGCTCTGGGGTGTCGGCCCTGCCACGCTCGAACGACTGCAGCGATTCGGTGTCCGAACCGTCGGCGACCTGGCGCATCTCGACGTCGACCTGCTCATCGGTTCGCTCGGTCGGGCACAAGGCCGCCACCTGCACGATTTGGCGTGGGCGCGAGATGACCGTCCCGTCGAGCCCGACCGCGAGGTGAAGTCGATCGGCCATGAGGAGACCTTCGCCCACGACCGGCACACGCACGAGGAGTTGATGCGCGAGGCGGTTCGTCTGTCCGATGCGGTGAGCAGTCGGCTGCGCGCGACCGGGCAGGGAGCACGAACCATCACCATCAAGGTGAGGTTCAACGATTTCGTGACCGTCAGCCGGTCGCAGTCGGTGGCCGGCCCGATCACGACCACACGGGCGATCCTGGAAGCGGTCGAGTCGATGCTCACGAAGATCGAGCTCTCCAAGGGCGTGCGCCTGTTCGGCGTGAGCGTCAGCGGGTTCGGAGCGCCCGCCGAGCAGCTCAGCCTCGACCGACTGTTCAGCGACGGCGTCGACGCGAACGACTCGTCGGCCAGCGTCGAGCAGGAGTGGGAGGCGGCCTCCGAGACGATCGACGCGATCCGAGGACGGTTCGGGGCGAGGTCGATCGGTCCGGCGAGTGCGCTGACGGACACCGGCCTCAGACTCGTCCGGCCGGGTGCTCAGCAATGGGGACCGGATCGGCCCGACGGACAGCACCCCCAACGCCCTCCGACATCCACATGACCTCCACCGCTTGACCTCCGCCACTGACGTCCCGGCGCGTCGATCGACATTCTTCCTGCATTCCCCGCTTCCAATGCGCGGCCGGGCCAGACTGACGGCCACACTGAGACCGAGCGTTCGCCAGCTCGACTGCAGATCCATGGCCGACGTGCCGATGAACACCAGACGAACCTTGTCGACCGCGTTGTGACCGATCGTCGAACATGAAAGAATTGCCAAGCAGCGGCCGGTGAGGACCGGTTCCCACGAGGAGACGACATGCCGCTTTCGGAAAATGAACAGCGCATCCTTCGAGAGATCGAAGAACAGCTCCACCGAGATCCGAACTTCGCGCGCGACCTGTCGCCGGTCAGGCCACCGTCCCAGCGATCGCTGGTGCTGGCGATCGCCGGTGGCATCGCGGCCGTTGCCGTGTGCGTGTTGCTGTTGAGCGTCAGTCCGTACCTGGCCTTCGGCGCGTTCTTGCTCGCAGTCGGTTCGGTCGCGGTCGCCGAGCGCCACCTGCGAACCGTGGGTGACGAAGCCATGCAGCGAGTCAACAACCTGCGTCGCAACGCCGCCAACGCCCGCCGCAACACCGACGGCTGACACCACCCGAGTGGCCGGTGGCGCCGGTCGCCTCGGTTACCGGCGGCTGGCGGCGGCGTACCGCCGGCCACCGACCAGGCGGAGGCGCACCAGTCGCGGGTCGAGCCGGGTCCACACCCTCCGATACCACGGCATCAGCTCACGAGCGGTCTGGTCGAGGTGTGTGCGCAGCACCGCGGCCCGGAGAGCGGCTGGCTCTCCCACCCCGGCAGGGGAGTAGATCGCCCTGGTGACGAAGCGAGCCAACTCCATCAGCGAACGTTGATCGACGGCGAGTTCTCGTTCGACCTTGACTGCGTACTCCACCGGTGTCGAACCACCCTGCGGCGGGGCGCCCGCCATCTGCAGGGCGCCGACCGTGCCGTGCCACGCCGTGATGACTCGTTCGGTCGGGGTGACCCCGGTGCGGACGAATCGGCGCATGAGCCATGGCATGACGATCGCCCACGCCCCGATGGCGATCAGAGCCGCGAAGGCCCAGCCGGCGGTCCCGCCGCCGCCACCCCCGCTCGATCCCGCCGCCGACGCCGGCACCGTGGTGCCGGTGGGCCGGGGCTCAGCCAGCGGATCGCGTTCGGTGGTCGGCGTGACACGTGGTGCAGAGGTGCTGGGTGCCGGGACGTTGGCCTCGCCGTCGCCCGGTTCCACCGGTGTGCTGTCCTGCTCTGGTGCGACCCCCGTGATCGCTTCGCTCCCCGGCGCGCCACGGCCGGGCGTCGGTTCGAAGAGCACCCATCCGACACCGGCGAACCACACCTCCGGCCAGGCGTGAGCGTTCTTGCCGAGGACGTGGTACTTGCCGTCGCCGCGAAGTTCACCCTGGGTGAAACCGACGGCGACGCGCGCCGGCAGCCCGACGGCTCGGGCCATCACCGCGAAGGTGCCGGCGAACTGCTCGCAGTAGCCGATCCGCACGCGCAGGAAGGCGGAGATGGCATCGTCGCTGTGACCGCGCTGCACATCGAGGCTGTACTCGAACTCGTCGCGGAAGAAGCTCTGCAGGGCCAGGGCCTTGTCGTAGTCGGTCGGCTGCCCTTCGGTGATCTGCCGGGCCAGCTGGATCGCATCGTCGGGCACACCCGATGGCAGCGCGGTGAAGTCGTCGCTGATCCCCGACGCGCTCGTGGAACGAAGCAGATCAGGCGACGGCACGGCGACGTTGGAGCTGATGTTGTACACCTGCCCCTCGCTCAGCTTGTCGCCGTCGTCGAGCAGGATCGTGTCGGTCTCGGGCAGCCACAACAGATCGTTCTGGGCCACCTCGATCGGCGTGAACGCGGCGGGTACCAGCTCACCGCCGAGGCGGCTGATCGTGACCTGCTGTTGCACGATCTGGGCGTTGGGGCCAGGGTCGTTGAGCTGGCCATCGGCCGGATCGAGCGAACGCTCGGGCAACTTCCAGGTGGTGCCGTCGAAGACGGTGAGACCCGTGCTGCGCCAGTAGCGCCCTGCAGATGAGCTGACCGTGAACATCTCGGTGTTCTTGCGGTTCACCAATCGCGATCGGATGTCGACGAGCGGACTGAGCACCTCGGTGACGTCGCTCTGCGTCTGCCGGGTCTCGAGCAGGGGTTCGGCGTCGGCGCCGGGCAGCAGCGGCCCGATCACGGCCGCGCCCAGGGCCGCCACCATCGCGCACATCGCCGTGGCCGGTAGTGCTGCACCCACAGCTCGGCGGCGACGGCCGAGCCATGACTCTGACCCGCCGCCGTGGAGCGCGCGCAACACGGCGACGACCACCAGGGCCGCGGCGAACCATGCGGCGGCCACCTGGATGCGCAGTCGGTCGGTGCCGAGCGCTGCGGTGAAGATGAACAGCACGCCACCGGGCACCACCGCTTCGGCGCGTCCGAAGGCGCGGAACGCGAACGCGTCCGACAACATCGACACCAGCCCGAGGCCGAGCGCGGCCGCGAGCAGGAACGACCCTTCGCTGGGAACCGGTGCAACCGCTGTGGGGAACTGACTCCACACCAGCCGCATGTCGACACGCATCAGTCGGAAGGTGTCGCCCGTCGGGAACAGTGCGGTCGTCGTCTGGCGGTAGAACAACAGCGCGAGCAGTTCGAACACGACGAGCAGCATCACGGGCACGGCCAACCATCCGGGCACCCGTGCGATGCGCAGCACGATGCCGGCGGCATGCACACCGATCACCATGATGAGCAGCGTGTCGAGGAACTGCCAATCGGCGAAGACGCGGCACATCGACACAGCCGTCATGGCGCTCAGCAACGTGACGGCGAAGCTGGCCACCATGTGGTCGATGTCGCTGGGCCGGGCGCGTCGGGCGCGACGGGCCGTCGACCCGGCCGCCCCCGACGCCGGAGACGAAGGCCTGGCAACGGTGTTCACGCAGGCGTCCTGTACGCAGCGGGCAGCTGCTGTCCGCTGCCCATCGCTCCGGTGAGCTGGGTCCACGAGTCGGCAAAGGCCGCGTCGGAGGTGGCATCGACGACGAACTTGTCGCGGTGACCTCCCACCGACTGGCACGCGACCACCACCAACACATCGTCGGGTCCGAGCGACGCCCGCACCTCGCCCACGCACCCGTCGGCCGTCGTGCCCGTCACGACGAGGACGATGCCCATGCCTTCGCCGGCCTTCAGCGACGGCAGTTGGCCGGTCTCGCCGCGCTGCACCACCGCCAGCCAGCGCAGGGCCACCGCGGCGACGTCCTGGCCGCGCAGGTCGGTGTCGAGTGCCACTAATCGTGTGTTCAGGCCGGTGAGCACCGCTCCGGTCACGAGGCTCGCCGCAGCAGACACGGCGCGTTCGAACCCATCGTCGTCCATGGT